>JAURQB010000208.1 GCA_030836365.1 Bdellovibrionota bacterium
ACACATAATGAATCATTAAATTCTGAAAAACATTCTTCTTACTGTCCCTAAGGATAATTAATCGTTGATCAATTGCAAATGATAGCGAGTTTAACTTTTTGCCGAGGGCTTCCTTGATGGGGTACCTCGCAATAATCTTAGCCTGAAGTTTTTTGTCAACTTGAGCAAATCCTTTTTCCCAATTCACGGCCTCTTGCTTAACCTTATTTTTATCTAAATACTTTTTCCAAAATGCTTTTTGAAAAACGGCAACTCCCTTCAAGAACTCCGATTGATTTATTTTAACCAACTGACGAGTAGAGTATTTATTGTCTAGCCGTTTCCAAAACGCATAATCTGAATTTAAAGTTCTACCGTTTACAAATCGAGCATAAGCATCTTTAGACATCAATGAGTCTGATTCAACTGCATTAATTTCCGATGTAATTTTTCCGAAATTTAGCTGCATAAGAATTGTCGTTCCAAAAACAAAAAGAAAACCAACGGAGGCCATTATGACAGACACTGTGTAAAATAGTTTTTTCATAATGTATTTTCTCCTCTCTCACTATTGGGTTTGTCAGCTAATCCATCTTGATTATTTTGCAAAATTACTTTTACTCCAATTCTTGAACTAATCCCCAATCGCTTATGGCTGTGAACTAACTCCACGCGAGAGCCATAAGCAATCATTTCATTTCGATATGACTTAATTGCTTCTAATGTTTTTCTTCTTTTTGATAAATTTTTATAGTCGCATTCCCATGTTGCTAACATATACTGGGATTCTTTATTGTTTATGCTCTCAAGAGCTAGTGATGTATTATCATGCAAAAAAAGATATAACTCAGACTTTTTTAATTTATCAATTGCGGATCGACAGTCAGCTAAAATCAACCCTTCACCATCTAATTCATTATCTTTTTCATCATCTTCCCACCAACGGACTTCTTCCTCAAAAAAATTATTCTCCCCATCAAAAGCTGAAGAATGCTTAAAAACAGAAAGAGTTTCTTCTTCACTTTTATTATCATCATTTTTATGACTTATTACCCTTTCCTCAATTTCTTGAAATTTGCTACGTAGGCTAACTACATTTTTTCTTTTGATAAGATTTTTAATTTTTTTAAGTACCACAAATCCACCTTCCTGCATCAATCATATCTAAAATAACAAACTTATACTGTTACCAGGAAAATTGGTTCATTCTAAAAAGAATAAATAATATAGGTAACCGATTTTAAATGATTATTCTTTAAATCATTTAGGCCTTGACTGGTCATCTCTGACCAAAACACTTCGCCCTTAACAGATACATTTCGATAGATTTGAAATTCTGCCTTACCATAAACTCTATAACCATCCATTGTACGATTTTCATCTCCTCCATAATTAGTATTACCAATAAATGGTTTTGAAAAATATGCTGAAAAAGATAAATCCCTGGAAAAAATTTCAAAATCAAGATCAAACCCAAGGTTGTACCAAAGTATAGTATTTTGCCATACCTGAAGGGCCGAACCGCTTTTCGCAACATTAACAAAAAACTGGCGCTCATACTCCAATGAGGCAACACCAAGAAAGAAGTCATTAAATTCTTTGTGATATCCTACTCTTAAGTTCACACTTCCTGGGACTTCAAATTGTTTATCAATATCAACAGGGAAGCCATAAATAAGATTACCTGATATTTTCCCCCCTCTAGAACCACTGAGGTATTTATCCATGTCTAATGAGATACCTACTTGCTTAAAATTATTTGTTGTCTGTATTGTATCTGATGAAGAAACCTTATCGACCATAAAATTTACACCAAGGGAATATATCGTTTTACCTGGGACACGAATCGTTTTTTCGAATGATCCTTTTTGACGAACTTGGCTTTCATACGGATCACTTTGTAGAGAACCAGCTGCCAATTCTTTTTTTTCTCTTGAAAATTTATTTTCTGAAAATTCCTCTACCTTTTCAGGATCTTCAGCATATTCCGTTAATGACTTATTTATTTTTCGACTAAGCAAAGTAGGTGCACCAAAACTTACATTATACCTATTCGTGGAACCTCCTAGATCATAATTGTCAACAATGTCTGTTTTTGAATTATAGTTAAAACCTAAAGCACTTGTTTTCTTTATGTTATTACTGGGAACATCAAGAAGAATCTTTTCATCATCACTTAATTCATCTTGAGGTTGTTTTTTCCGAAAAATATATGGGGCCATATTTTCATAGCTATCTTTCGCATACTTTGCTGATTGCCCCTGAGAAGAATCCCCTCCTGATATATTAATTCTTTTTTTCCGTTTTTCAAATAATGGGCTAAATATGTTCCCCGCTTTTATACTTATACTACTTTTTTTTTTCCCCTCTAAAGATTCTTCCTGAAGGTTTGAGTCATTCATCAGCGCCATCTCTGGATCTCCGCTCTTAACCTCTCCATGGTTGTTGAAAAAGAATGACCTCATTGTCTTTCGTACAAAAAACCTTACCTTTTTTTCTAAAATTTTTTTCCTGGTTTCTTGCAATATTACATTTCCACTATTGCCGTCTGCGATGAATAAACCAACTGAGTAATATCCATCATTGCTTTTGGTAAGTTGAGTTATCTCTGAATGAACTTCGATAAATTTTATTTTAGCCTTTCTTGCGCTTTCGGGCTGATTGATCATTAACGAAAAATTATCTGTATTTATTATTTCATCTAAAATTATTTGATATATTTCTTCGCCGAATAATTTATTTTGACCTTTATACCTAGGTCCTAACACATGAACTAAAATTTTTTTCCTTGGGGCATCAACCATTTTATTTATGCCTTCGGGCTTAATCTCTTTACTCCCCATTGAAAAACATTGCAGGGAAGAAATCATAAAAAAAAATAATATATAAAGATTTTTCATATCGATGATAATCATTTCATCGAAATCCATTATAATCTACTGTTACATAATTTTTCCTAAATATATTTTTTTTAAAAACCATTTTTTTTAGTTAAGTATCAAGTTTTTTAACCGAAAAGTAATAAAATAATTTCAGGGAATTATTATGAAAGCTCTTTCAATTTTTGGCCTATTAATTGCGATAATTGTCGTTCTTGTAGGAATGCGACTTACCTCGGAAAACATGGGAGTCTTTTTCGATTGGCCTAGTTTGTTTATTGTTGTTGGCGGAACATTTGCGGCAACGACCATCACTTTTCAACTTGATAAGATAATTACCATATTAAAAATTTTTATCACTCATATTACACGGCAAGATGATTTTAAGTTTACAACATTAATAGCAGACATCTTGAAAGTTTCTGAAGGTTATAGGAAAGGAGAAAGTCTTGAGTCCCACATTCAAAATACTAAAGATCCATTTTTCAGAGAAGCTCTTCAACTAATCAATGATGGAGTTTTAGAAGATGATCACTTATTGAGAATTCTAGAAGACCGCGTTTCAAATCTTAATTACCTCAGACATGAAGATGCCCAAAAAATTAGAACACTAGGACAATTTCCTCCTGCATTTGGAATGATGGGAACAACGATTGGTATGATCGTACTTCTCGCTAACCTTGGAGGAGAAGATGCGATCAAAAAGATTGGTCCAGCAATGGGGGTTTGCCTTATTACAACGCTCTATGGAGTAATCATTGCTAACCTTGGTTTTATTCCCGTCGCTGAGAACCTCACGTTCCTCAGTAAAAGAAATCATTTAAAGAACATTATTATTTTAGAAGGAATCAGATTACTTCTAAAAAAAGTTAACCCCGTTATTTTGACGGAGGAATTAAATAGCTTTTTACCCCCTAATCAAAGATTAAACTGGAAAGAGGTAATTGGAAATTAGAATGGAGAGAAAGAAAAAAATTATCCCGCAAGAAAATCAAACGGTAAGCTCTACATGGCTACTTTCATATGCTGATATGATGACGCTAATTGCCTGTTTTTTTATTCTAATGATGGCATTTGCAAATTATGATCCCATTGGATTTACAAAAAAAACAATTGAACTGAGTAAACATTTTAACAAAGACAAGTATAAGTCGAGTGAAACAAAACTGAGAATCTTACACGAAGAAATAGCAAAACATCCCGAATTAGAAAAAAAATTCAAAGTATCAATTAAAAATGACCAACTTTACATAAAAGTATCTGGGTCTACCCTTTTTAAGAGAGATGAATATGAACTTAGCGAATCCGCAAGAATTAAAATTGATGCGCTTATCGATCTAATAAAAACAAAGAATGCTGATTATAAAATCATCACTGAAGGGCATACTGATAATAGAAAACCCTCAGCCTCTGGCCCATTCAAGAGCAACTGGGGAATAAGTAGTGCTCGAGCATCGTCAATCATCCAGCGATTTGAATATTTTGGCTTTGACCCCTTGCATCTTGTTCCTATTGGAATGAGCGATACCCAACCTCTTCTCCCTAATGAGAATGACAGCGGTGAACCCTTACCTGCAAATCAGAACATCAATAATCGAGTTATTATAAAAGTAATAGAGAACCTAGACGAATCAAGAAAAGTTAAAATGGGTCTAGGCATTTACTTTCAAAAATAGATCCAATTTATCACTAAAATCGAGCAAATAAATCTTTTGAATCCGCACTCTTTTTAGTACAAATAGCGAATTAATTTTCACGCATTTTCGCAATGCTTCATTCTCAACGAAAGACGGTGGTATTCATGGATTACAACTTCAAAGATATTGATCAAAAATGGCAACAATATTGGGACGATAACAAAACTTTTAAGTCTGACCACAATAGTGACAAGCAAAAGTTTTACGCCCTCGATATGTTTCCTTATCCATCGGGTTCAGGTCTTCACGTTGGACACCCTGAGGGATACACAGCGAGTGACATCGTTTCTCGTTTCAAAAGAATGAAAGGCTTCAATGTTCTTCACCCAATGGGGTTCGATAGTTTTGGTCTTCCCGCTGAAAATTACGCCATTCAAACCGGTACTCACCCAAGAGAAACGACTCTAAAAAATATTGATACCTTTCGCCGGCAACTTAAGGCATTAGGCTTTAGTTACGACTGGGACAGAGAAATCGCGACAAGTGAAGTTGATTACTATAAATGGACACAGTGGATTTTTACAAAGCTTTATAATAAAGGCCTAGCCTACGAAGACGAAATTCAAGTTAACTGGTGCCCAGAGCTTAAAACAGTTTTAGCGAATGAAGAAATTGTCGACGGTAAATCAGAGCGTGGTAGTCACGAAGTAATCAGAAAGCCAATGAAGCAATGGATGCTCAGAATTACGGAGTATGCAGAAAAGTTATTAGAAGATTTGGACACACTTGATTGGCCAGATAATATCAAAGAAATGCAGCGTAACTGGATTGGAAAATCTGTCGGCGCCAGTGTGGCTTTTTCAACGGAGTCAGGCGAAGACAAAATCGAAGTATTCACGACCAGAGCGGACACCCTGTTTGGTGCGACTTACATGGTTCTTGCTCCGGAGCATGAGCTGGTTCAGAAAATAGCAACATCAGAACAACAAGAGAAAATTAATACCTACATCGAAGCGGCTTCTAGAAAATCCGATTTAGAGAGAACAGAACTGGCAAAAGAAAAGTCCGGCGTTTTCACAGGTGCTTACGCGATCAATCCTGTGAATGATAAAAAAATTCCTATTTGGATTGCTGATTATGTTCTTGCAAGTTACGGCACAGGTGCCATTATGGCCGTCCCTGCTCATGATGAAAGAGACTACGAATTTGCAAAGGCTTTTGATTTAGAAATTATTCCGGTACTTGAGGGTGGAAACCTAGACGAAGAAGCTTTCACTGGAGATGGAACTCATATCAATTCGGGCTTTCTCGACGGCCTTAGAAAACAAGAAGCAATTGATAAAATGATTTCTTGGCTTGAAGATAAAAATATCGGCGAAGCGAAAACAAATTATAAACTTAGAGATTGGATTTTCTCCAGACAACGTTATTGGGGTGAACCATTTCCTATTCTAAAGTACGAAGATGGGACTGTTCGCTGCCTCGAAGAAGATGAGCTTCCAGTGGCCCTTCCTGAAGTTAAATCCTATGAACCATCAGGCACAGGTGAATCACCTCTGGCGACGATAAATGAATGGCTCGATGTAACTTGCCCAAAAACCGGCAAACCAGCAAAAAGAGAAACCAACACAATGCCACAATGGGCCGGAAGCTGTTGGTACTATTTAAGATTCTGTGACCCACTTAATGAAAATAAAGCATGGGACCCTGATGCCGAAAAATACTGGATGCCAGTTGATCTTTACGTTGGTGGTGTCGAGCATGCTGTCTTGCACCTACTTTATGCAAGATTTTGGCATAAAGTTTTATTTGATCTAGGTCTTGTCTCCACAAAAGAGCCTTTTCAAAAACTCGTTAATCAAGGAATGATTCTTGGTGAGGACGGCGAAAAAATGAGTAAATCTCGTGGCAACGTCGTTAACCCGGACCACGTGGTTGAACAATACGGAGCAGATAGTTTACGCTGCTATGAAATGTTTATGGGGCCACTTGAGAAAGTAAAACCATGGCAAACAAATGGCGTTAAAGGTGTTTACTCTTTTCTGGCAAAGGCATTTCGCTTCTTTGGCGACAATAACAATTGGAGCGAAGGCGAGGAAAATACTGAAGTGTTAAAATCACTTCACCAAACAATTCAAAAAGTTGAAAGTGATACCGAGGGAATGCGCTTTAACACCGCGATTGCCCAGATGATGATCTTCACTAACCTTTGTTCGAAAAAGAAAAAAGTTACAAAAGAAACGGCAGAAAAATTCACTCTTATTTTAAGCGCATATGCTCCGCACACAGCGGAAGAAATGTGGAGCCTTTTTGGGCATCAAAACAGCCTTGCTTACGAGTCTTTTCCAAGCTTTGATCCAGAGCTTGCAAAAGAAGACCTCGTGACCATTGCCATACAAGTAAATGGAAAAATGCGAGGAAAGCTTGAAGTGGAAAAAGAAATTTCTAAAGAAGACTTTTTTGCCAAAGCGAAAGCGGAACCAGGTGTTGCAAAATTTATGGAAGGAAAAAATATCGTGAAAGAAATATTTGTTCCCGGAAAAATTTGTAACTTTGTTGTGAAGTAATAATTGAAGAAATAGTTAATAATGAAAAATTTCTCACCAGAAATTAATATCCAGGGCCAGTTAGGAAATCTTGACTGGCCTATTTTTATTATCGTTTTACTGATCACTTTTGGCAGCGTTATTTATGGCGGCCGTCGACAAAAAATCCCCAATTCAAAAAACACAAATCAACTTGGACTACTTGATCACTTAGTCATGGGACGCCAACTAACCCTTCCCCTTTTTGTTGCTACCCTAGTTGCAACTTGGTACGGAGGAATTTTTGGCGTTACAAAGATTGCTTTTAACCAAGGAATCTACAACTTCGTTACCCAAGGTGTTTTTTGGTATGTGGCCTATCTTATCTTTGCTCTTTTTATGGTCGATAAAATTGCTCCTTACAAAGCCGTTACTCTTCCCAACTTGTTAGAAAAAATGTTTGGTAGAAAGTCTGGAATCCTCGGCGCCTTTTTTAATTTTTTCAATGTTCTTCCAATTAGCTACGTCATCTCAATTGGTCTTTTTATTCAACTTCTTTTTAATTTCTCCCTTGAGCAAAGTATGCTTATTGGAATAGGGCTTGTTCTCTCTTATTCGACGCTTGGAGGACTTCGCTCCGTTGTTTACTCTGACCTCATTCAATTTTTTGTCATGTGTACAGGCGTTGCTCTCGTCTTGATTTTATCCATTTCGACATTTGGTGGGGTTGATTTTCTAAAAACGTCCCTTCCAGAGAGTTATTTTCAACTTACGGGAACCAATACTCTTGCCACGACCTTTATTTGGGGACTCATAGCCCTTTCTACTCTTGTTGATCCAAATTTTTATCAACGATGCTTTGCTGCAAAATCACCTAAAATCGCAAAAAAAGGTATCATCATCTCCACAGTTATTTGGGCGATCTTTGATCTTTGCACGACTTTTGGAGCCATGTACGCGAAAGCAATAATCCCTCAAGCAGAGGCTGGAACCGCTTATTTAACTTATGCAATTCAACTTCTCCCAAATGGACTAAGAGGATTTTTTCTTGCGGCCATATTGGCGACGATTCTCTCTACACTTGATAGCTATCTATTTCTTGCCGGTGCGACTGTTGGCCATGACCTTCCTCCCAAAAAACATCAAGGCAAAAAACGCTTTATCATGCTTGGAACAGTTGCCTCGGCTAGCCTTGCTTATGTTTTAGCGATCTACTTTAAGGGTGATATTAAAACAGTCTGGAAGACACTTGGCTCTTACTCAGCGGCCTGCCTTTTAATCCCAGTAGTAATGGGCCAGCTTCTAAAAAAGCGAATCTCTGACAATCATTTCGTTCTGACTTGCCTCGCTGGAGTTGTCTCAACCTCATGGTGGAGAAATGCTGAGCACTATGGATTTGCGGCAAACGTCGATGAGATCTACATCGGATCGTTAACAACAATTATTTTTTATCTTATTTTTTACATTTATTCACAAAATTTTATTCAACCAAAGACCATAAATTAATTTTAGGACTTAACAATGACCAAAGAAGAATTAAAAAAACAAGCACTTGATTATCACCGCCTCGGCAGAGCAGGTAAAATTGAAGTTATTCCTTCAAAGCCAACATCCTCTTCCAGTGACCTTAGTCTCGCCTATACACCTGGAGTCGCTGAGCCCTGCCTAGAGATTGCGAAAGACCCCAACCGCGCTTTTGACTACACGGCCAAAGGTAATCTCGTCGGCGTTATTTCAAACGGATCGGCAGTCTTAGGACTTGGAAACATTGGTCCTCTTGCAGGAAAGCCAGTCATGGAAGGAAAGGGCGTTCTATTTAAGAAGTTTGCGGACATTGATGTATTTGACATCGAAATCAATGAGCCAACAGTAGAAGGAATGGTCAGCACCATTTCAGCAATGGAGCCGACATTTGGTGGGATAAACCTCGAAGACATCAAAGCACCAGAGTGTTTTGAAGTCGAAACAATTCTTCGTGAAAAAATGAATATTCCTGTTTTTCATGATGACCAACACGGAACAGCGATTATTTGCGCTGCTGGTTTTCTTAATGCTGTTGAATTAACAGGAAAGAAAATTTCTGAGATGAAAATTGTCTTCAATGGAGCAGGTGCCGCGGCCATGAGCTGCGCACGGACACTTATTCATTTGGGTGTAACAAAAGAGAATATTTTCATGTGTGATTCACGAGGGGTCATTACAAAAGATCGTTGGGAGTCTCTTGATAAATACAAACAAGCATTTGCCAATGACACTCAATTGAAAACACTCGCGGATGTGATGAGTGGTGCAGATGCTTTTTTGGGTTTAAGTGTTCCAAAAACAGTAACTCAAGAGATGGTTAAGTCCATGGCCAAAACTCCTATTATTTTTGCTATGGCGAACCCAACGCCTGAAATTTTTCCTGATGAAGTTCATGAGGTTAGAGATGATGCGATTATGGCCACAGGAAGAAGTGATTTTCCTAATCAAATTAATAATGTTTTAGGCTTTCCTTTTATATTTAGAGGAGCGCTAGATGTTCGCGCCACAACAATCAATGACGAGATGAAACTTGCGGCCGTCCGCGCTCTAGCGGAGCTAGCAAAAGAAGAAGTTCCCGAGGAAGTAAAACTTGCTTATGGAAATGAAGAGTTTTCTTTTGGAAAAAATTATTTAATACCAAAACCATTTGATAAACGAGTCCTCACTCGCGTGGCACCAGCTGTCGCACATGCGGCGATTCAATCCAAGGTCGCGAGAGCAGGCATTGGAGACATGGAAGAATACGCAAGTTACCTAGAATCTCGCTTGGACACAAGTGGGGACTTTATGAAAAAGCTTCGTGATAAGCTTCGCTCTAAAAACAAAAATAAAAATGGGCCTGTAAAAATTGCGTTCACAGAAGGAAGAAACTCGAGAGTTCTTCAAGCAGTAAAAGAGCTTCGAAAAAAATCTTTTATCGAACCGATTCTAATTGGAGAGCCCGAATCTATTTACGCAAAAATGGAAAAACACGGCCTAGAAGATCTTAAAGACCTTCAAATTATTACACCAAAACAGCACCCTCGCTTTCAAGAGTTTTACCGAAACCATTTTGAGGAAAACAAGCGTAATGGCGTCACAATTTCCATGGCCATGGACAGAATGTCTCGCTATACATTTTTCGGTGCAACACTCGCGAAGTATGACGAGGTGGATGCAGTGATGTCAGGCCCTTCACTTACTTATCCAGAGTGTTTTAAACCAATGAATAGAATTGTTGGCACAACAGACCAAAGAAAAGCCGCAGGGATTTATATTTTGACTTATAAAGACCGTACGCTATTTTTGGCCGACTGCACGGCGCAAATTTCCCCCACTCCAGAAGACTTAGCTGATATTGCGAGCTCCACGAGTGAACTCTATCAAAATCTGATGGGTAAAAAACCGCAAGTTGCCTTTTTAAGTTACTCAAGCTTTGGTTCAAACTTAACAGCACGAGACCAAAAAAGGGCCGCTCAAATCACTAAAGAAAAATATCCAGAGATTATGTGTGATGGAGAGATGCAAGCAGACGTTGCGATTAATCCAAACATCCTAGAAAATCTATTTCCATTTTCGGACCTGAAGGGCGCTGCTGATGTTTTAATTTTTCCGGACCTAAATTCGGCAAACATCAGCTACAAACTTTTGAGTCAATTGAGTGACTGCACAACCATTGGACCGATTCTCACTCCAATGAAAAAAAATGTGAACATCTTTGCTCGTACTGCTACAATTTCAGAGATGGTTAACATGACAATTTTAACTGCAACCATTGGCGAATAAGGATTATAGAATGAAAGAAATCATCAGCACAAATAATGCACCAGCAGCCGTTGGAACCTACTCCCAAGGAGTAAAATTTAATGGCGTTTATTATTTCTCAGGCCAAATTGGTATTAATCCAGAGTCAGGAATAATGAGCGAAAGCTTTAATGAGCAACTAAGTCAAGTCATGAAAAATATTGACGGTCTTCTGGAGTCTCAAGATCTCAAAAGAGAAGACATCATTAAAACAACGATCTTTCTTCAGGACCTTGGCGATTTTGGAAAGGTCAATGAAACATACGTTAACTACTTTTCGGAACCATATCCGGCAAGAAGTTGCGTTCAAGCGGCAAAACTACCAAAAGACGCTCTTGTCGAAATTGAAGTCATTGCAGGGAAATAAATGGGAAAAAAATATTTATTCCCATTCGAAAAAGAGAAAAAGAAATACCCCTGGAAAACATTTCTCTCATTTTTATGCGCAGGTTATGTATTCATCCTCATTTTATGTCTATCTATCATCAAAACTGCTGAAGAAGAAAATAATTTCTCGACGACGACTTTTTTTAAGTCCAGCCCTGACCTGATCGTCGTGCCGACCGGTGACTTTGGGAGAATTCCGAGGGCAATAGAACTGGCAAAAAAGTACTCACTTTCCAATATTTTTATCACTGGGGTTTATAAAAAAAATTCAGTGGATATGATTCTACCAGAGTCAAACTTTGATCAGATTGATCTAAATCAATTTGAAATTGATTATTGGGCAAGAAACACTATCGAAAATGCAATCTCCACGCTTAAATTCTTAAGTGATAAAAGTGACATAAACAGAGTCCTAATAGTCAGTAGTGATTATCATATAAAAAGAATTCAGATGATATTTAACAATCTTCAAGTTGAAAACGAGAAGAAATATCAATTCTACTATCATGGTGTGGAAAATAAATATTTCAATAGTGATAATTTAATCAAACTTCACAAGGAAGCAATAAAGCTTATTCGCGGCTGGCTTATCATGAAACTCTGGACCCCAGAAATTGACTAAACTCTGTTGACGTTTATTACTTCTTCAAGACCTTCAATGTTATTAATTGTCTTAATCAATTCACTATAGTCTTTAACCTCGATTTCAAAAACAAAAGACCCTTTTCGATCGGGAAGAGATTTGGCCAAAGCACTTCTTATATTGATTCCCTGATCAGTAATTTTATTACTAATAAGTGATAAGATTCCCGGTTTGTCTAGCGTAATAACTCGAATGGCAACGGGATGTTTAAAATTGAAGCCTGCATTCCATTCGACATTAACCGTTCGACTCATTTCCCCTTTATCGATTCTCGCGCAACCTTTTGTATGGACGGTAACTCCTCGACCTCGGGTAATATATCCAACGATGGGATCACCTGGGATAGGATTACAACATCTAGCCATACGAACAAGTAAATCATCTAATCCATCAACAATTACAGCGTTATCACTTTGAGACTTTTTCAACACTCTCTTAGAAAGATTGGAAGAAAATGAATTTAATTCATCTAGTTTTTTCTGTGGATCCTCAGGAGACTCTTTTGAGTTTTTCTTTATTGAAGGAACTTCTGTTAGGACACTCTTAACTTCTAACTTCCCAACACCTATTTGAATTAATAAATCATCAAAGTTAGCAACACTAAAGTGACTAATTAAATGATCTAGTTCTCCCATTTTTTTAATAGTTTTAAGGCTAGTATTAAATACTCGGCATCCTTTTTCGAATAAATCTAAACCCAGTTCCTTATTTTGGTCTCTATCTACTTTTAACAGATATTGTTTAATCTTTGTTCTTGCCCGTCCAGATTTAACAATATTAAGCCAATCCTTTGAAGGACGCTGAGTTTTATTAGTTAGAATTTCTATCGTATCACCAGATTTTAAGTGATAACGAAGGGGGACCATTTTCCCATTAACTTTTGCTCCAACACACTTATTTCCAACTTCTGTGTGAACAGCATAGGCAAAATCCAAAGGAGTTGCACCATATCTTAATTCTCTGACATCCCCTTGAGGAGTAAAAACAAAAACACCACCAATGTCCAAGTCATTTTTTACGGCGTACATAAATTCTGAATTATTTTCGACGGCTTGATTATAATCAAGCAACTCCTGAATCCAATCCAATCTATTTGTTCCGGCCGCTATACCCTCTTTATACTTCCAGTGAGCAGCGACACCTGTTTCAGCAACTTCATCCATTTCATGGGTTCTAATTTGGATTTCTATTCTCTCCGCTTTAGGCCCAATAACAGTTGTGTGTAAGCTTTGATAGTTGTTCACTTTTGGTATAGCGATGTAATCCTTGAATCGGCCAGGTATGGGAGTATAAGAGCTATGAATAATACCCAGACATTTGTAACACTCGGTAATATTATTTACGATAATCCTAAACGCGAGAACATCTTGTATTTGATCGTAGTCAACAGAGCGTGCAACCATTTTTTTATAAATTGAATAGAAATGTTTTGGGCGCCCCTTCACTTCAGACTTAAGTGAATACTCAAGAAACTTCTCCTTAATCGAGTCCACCGTACTTCTTATATACGTCTCTCTCTCGGAGCGCTTCATTGCAACTTTTTCGGCTAACTTATAATACATGTCAGGTTTAATAAACCTTAAGCATAAGTCCTCAAGTTCAGCCTTTACGGAGTTAATCCCGAGCCTGCTTGCCAACGGTACATAAATATCTAGCGTTTCTTGTGCAATTTTATGCTGCTTTTCTTCTGAAACATATTGAAGTGTTCTCATGTTATGCATACGATCAGCGAGCTTCACTATTATAACGCGTATATCTTTGGCCATGGCCACTACCATCTTGCGAAAATTTTCAGCCTGAGACTCTTCTTTTGTTTTAAATTTAATCTTAGAAATTTTCGTTAACCCAACAACAATTTGAGCAACTGCAGGATTAAATTCCTCCTGAATTTCAATTGGTTCAATCCCACAGTCTTCAACAACATCATGAAGCAAGCCTGCAATTATAGAGTCCATATCCATTCGAAGTTTAATCAGAGTAGCAGATACATTTATGGGGTGAATTATATAGTCTTCTCCTGAGCTTCTTTTCTGTCCCAAGTGTGCTTTTGTCGCATAACTAAATGCTTTTCTTAACATAACAAAATCTGCATCAGGGTAATATCCCTCTACACGCCTGACTAGATCATCAACAGTTATATTTCGCTCATGTGAAAAATCTAATACTTGATACAACCTATTCCCCTATAAGATCTTCAATTAGTCGATATAATTTATTATAAGCAACATTAACGTCATCATTCACGATAGAGTAATCATAGTCTCCAGACCTGGATAATTCAATTTTCGCATTATTTAATCTCGTATTAATTGCATCCTCACTCTCTGTTCCTCTACCTCTTAGTCTCTCCTCTAATACTTCATAGCTAGGAGGCCTTATAAAGATTGCTTTTGCTTGATCACCAAAAGCTTCCTTCATCGAATCGGTTCCTTGTATATCAAGGTCAAAAATAAGATTCGCCCCTTCTTTCATTTTTTTTTCAACATACCTTTTCGAAGTACCTTTGTAGTCTCCATGAACAAGTGCCCACTCTGTAAATTCATCATTTGAAATCATTTTCTCAAATTTTGGTTTTGAGACAAAAAAGTAATCAAGGCCGTCTTTTTCATTCGGTCGAATATCTCTTGTTGTATATGAAATAGACTCAATAAGTCGCCCTTTGAAGTCCGCTCGAACTTTTTTCATCAGGGTGGATTTCCCTGTTCCCGAAGGCGCAACAATAACAATTAACTTTCCAGGCTTAGCGCTCATTGTAGATTCAGTCCCTGCTCCCTAATCTTTTCAAGGAACGATTTCATATTGACGACATAGTTTGATATTTCTTTATTTCCACTTTTTGAACCAATAGTATTAGTCTCCCTATTAAGCTCCTGTAATAAAAAATCAATTTTTCTCCCCACTTCATCATTTTCAGAAGCAAGTAGTTTTTGAAGAGACAGCATATGAAAATTTATTCGATCGATCTCCTCATTGATATCAAGCTTTTCAAGATAATATACAACTTCTTGCAAGAGTCTTTGTTTGTCAGCATTAATTTCATCATCAAACTGCTTTATTTTATTTAGCAGATTATTCTCAACGCTTTGCCTATATGAGTCCTTAGAATTTATAATTTTAGAAAAATCATTTTGATAAAGATTTAAGTATTCTAAAAGTGCTATTTTTATTTTTTCACCTTCATTGGCCCTTGCTGCACTAATTTGTTCCAAGGCAGAATCAAAAGCCTCTCGAACGATGGGCTCCATAACTGAAAAGAGATCTGCGTTATCGACTTCTTTTTGGAATTCACCTCTCAAAAAATCAGTCGCTTTAAATTGTAGGTTTACGTCGTTTAGCTTTTCAATGCGTTCAATTTGAGCAACAAAAGCACTTACTTTAGCTGAATCCAAAGCAAATTCCTGTTCATCCGTTTTAATTTTTTTATAATTAACGATGATCTCAAAACTGCCTCTTTTTAATTTTTGGGCCAACTTTGACTTTAAATCCATTTCTAGTGGATTAAATAAATTGCTCATTTTAAATCTAAAGTCTTTAAACCGATTATTCACACTTTTAATTTCAACCGTGATAGCAAAATCGTTATTTTTTGCTTCGCCTCGACCAAATCCCGTCATTGACTGCAACATATTACCTCTATTAATTAAAAAAATCCGCTTCTCAGATAAACTGGCGGCTCACCATTATAGATATAAGATAAATAATCCCTTCTCTCCCTAGGAGACAGCCGCAAAAAATATAATTTTTGATACTTATCACTAATTTTCCTTTTTGCCATCTCATATATGCTCCGCTCACTATCACTCAAGTCTTCTTCAAGCTCAGTAATTTCAGAATTAAGACAATCCTCATTTTCTCCCATATAGTTTGACTCATAGCATCTCTCCGACACTGGATTGGAATCACTTAGATTTATTGCGCTACACCCAAAAAATTCAAGTATAAAAAAACAAATGACGACGATTCTAAATATCATAAGCACCTTCTCTTATATTAATGAGAGGTTATCGGTCTCCACGCCATATATCTAATAATGGGTCGCAATGTCGGAAAATTTTGCCAATATTCTCATTTTTTTAATAAATCTCGGACAAAGCAAAGGGGTTCGCCGATAGGATTCGCAAGGAGCCTTAATAAATGAAAAAGTGGGAAAAGATTGAAGATAAATTAAACCTGAGCCTCATTCAAAAATATGATTCATTAAGAGAAAACCTCAAGTCATTTATCAGTCATGCTAAAGCAAAAATAATAAATAAAACCATTGATTTATATAATCAAGTTCTTCCACTAATTAACCAATTAAAAATAAAAGCAAAACAAGTTTCTGCAGTTAACCCGAAAGAAGCTTCTGAAGCAATAAAAAACGCACTAAAAGCGATAACATGGAAAAACTTCCTTTCGCTACTTAAGGCACCACCCTACAAAAAAATAGGATCCTTTATAAAACGAAATTCCCTTAATATCAGCTTTTCAATAATAATAGCGTTCGGTTCATATAACTTGATACAGGAGATTCAACATATATTTCCTGAAAAAAAAACAGGAAGAGAAATTGCATCTGTAAGTAAGTTAAACAAACGACCAAGTTATTATTTGTTAAAAAATAGGCATTTAAAAATAGAGAACGTTAAGATCCCTGTTTCACTGAATCAAAATAAAAGGATATCTTCCATCATAGCAGACGTCATCATTGAATGCCCAAACAGAACAACTCAACAATTTCTTTATAATGCTCCCCACTTAGTGCAAGATAAATTGAATAATACAATAGCTCCCCAAATCAACTCATTCCCTCTTACAGAAGAGGGAAAAGTTATTTTAAGAAAAAAAATAGGTTTAGAACTAAGTGAGCTCCTAAAAGAAAATCAATTCAAACAGTACAAAATACAAAAAGTAAATATTATTCAAGTTACCTCTTCCTGAATGACTTAAACAGTTCGGCGAATTGTATTTTCACTAACACCAATCTGTTGTGAGGTTCTTTTAAAATCTCCATTATTAATCATAAGTGCGTGCTCGATATAAGTTTTTTTCAGTGCTGCTAATTTAATTAGCTCACCCTCAGGAGGCATTATCCCAATGGGGAAATTATCGCTTTTAAGATTAATATCAAGCTGATCAAACTTTAAATATTTTAACTTATTACCAAACATTTTCTTAAACAGATGCGATTTAAGCTGGCGTATATTTCCCGGCCAAGGACATTCTAAATACCAATTCATCAGCTTTGGGTTTATTGAGAAACCATCTTTACTTAAAATATCTTCAATTATATTTTTACAGTATTCTTTATTTTCTCTTAGTGAAGGAACTTGAATAAAGTGACTACTCATCAAGCGGTAATAAAAGTCCAGTCTCATTCTCCGATCTGAGACTAACCTTTTTAAACATTTTCCAGAAGAATAAATTAATCGAACCTTTGCTTTTTTTTGTCCTCCTCCTACAACCCGAAATTCTCCATTATCAAGAAACGTCAATAGTTTTGTCTGCAACTCTAGGCTGATTGAATCTATCTCATCTAAAAATAGGGTGCCATTATGGGCTTCTAATATTGCGCCTCTCTTATCAATACTTGCTCCAGTAAATGCTCCTTTTTTATGCCCAAACAACTCACTTTCGATAAGACTAGAAGAGAATGATGATAAATTCAGATGGACGAAACTACCAACGACATTAGACTTTTCATGGATTTTTTTCGCTAAGGTTGTTTTCCCCGTCCCGGTTTCTCCTTGCAATATAATAGAATAATTTGATTTTATAAATCGCGGATCAACTAATATCGCCTCCCCCTTCTTATTATAGGAATCTGAAGTTATAAATTTAATCCTATTAAACTCCAAACTTAATATATCGTTACTACGTAAAAAACTTTCACTTATTACTCTGCCATTAAGAATAAAAAAATTCCGGGAAGTATTTCTGAGAAAATAAGCGCTGCAAGTTTCATTTTCATATAAAACTAGCTCTATTTTCATACAATTTTGTCGTCCTCCAGGAATGATAATTTTCTCATTTTTTCGAACAACCTCTTGAATCTCTGGATCTAGAACTATCTCGTATCGTGCTCGATTCAACGCAAAAGTCTTTTTCCTTCCCCTAACAGGAATGATTTCTATTGAGTCCCCCTCTTTTATTGTTTGCTTTCCAATTTCAACAAGGTATTCATGAGCAAGTCTATTTAATTTCAGCATCTTACTATCTCTCCAAGTCATAAAGAATCTTCAAGCAATATGGCATTTTGCGAAACATAGTGATACAAGACTTCAAATCAACCGTTGGATAATTCACTTATGAAAAAAATAGAGCGCAACCTTACTAAATTCTTACTCGGCCTTGGAAATGCAGAACAAGCCAAAAGGTGGCTTCTTGCAAACCAATCCATAAAAGGAGTATGTTTTATTGGACGCTCGAATGTTGGTAAATCTTCTATCATCAACTCTCTTTTTGGCAATAGCGCCGCCAAAGTGTCCAATACTCCAGGAAAAACGAGAGAAATAAATATATTTAATTTTTCTGTTAATGACATAGAAAATAATGAATCGACAAAAAGATACTTCTTTGATCTCCCTGGTTATGGCTACGCCAGAATTTCAAAGGAAAAAACGAAAGACTGGAATTTATTAATGGAGACTTTCTTTCAATATGCTCCTCCAGGATTGACGATGGTTAACCTCAGAGACTCGAGGCATACCGCTCAAGAAAGTGACTTAAGATTTTTAGACTTTCTTGAATCGTTCAAGCGTCATTACTTTTTTGTATTTAATAAGATTGATAAATTAAAAACTCAAAAAGATCGATCAAAATTAATTAAACAAATTAAAGAGATCAAAAATAAAAATGACATCAAGTGCTTTAAAACCTCCGCAGAGACGAAAGTGGGCGTAACTGAATTAGAAAACTATATTGTTGATCTTGTGTTGTAATTACTTATTATTCATCTTTGGAAATATCTTTTACCCCAGTTGAAATTTTAATTTTACGAACCTCTTGTTCGATTTCCTCTAGAGTTTCTTCCTTCTCTCTAATTAAATTAATCATTTCATGAATTTTAGGGTCATCAACCTCAATCTCGTTAGCTTCAATTTTATTTTTCATTATTTGACCTAATTCTTCATAAGCAGTGTGAAGATCTGAGTTAGTGGTGGATGCAGAGAGCATTTTTTTCCCAATTTCGGTCGTTTTCTTTAATTCTTCCTGGCAGATATGAAGAATATCCTGAACTTTATTTTTCCATTGCTTGTCCATACTAACCTCGCTCATAAGCGATCAAATTAATCAATCTTTACTTAACTAAGGATATCATGCCTCCGCTTTAATTTTCCAAAAAATATTCATAAAATAAAACTAACTTAAACTAAACACTCAGTTATGATCAAAGATTTTTTAAATTCAACAAATTTTATTTTTAACAAACATAATGAAGAAAATGAAAGAGTTTATCTTGGCCTCAAAGAAAGATATGGCAAAAATAAAGACCCTTGGGGGCTTAATCCTGAGAAATCAAAATCGACTTTAAAGGTAGCAACACCTCTTTACAGAGATTATTTTAAAACAAGAGTATTTGGTGCAGAAAATGTCGAAGACAAACCCTACATCATTGTTGCAAACCACACTGGTCAATTACCATTTGACGGAATGATCGTCACGTGTGCATTTTTATTAGACATACTACCGCCTCGAGTACTAAGAGCAATGATGGAAAGGTTCGTTACAACAATTCCATTTTTCTCAAGCTTTGTTACTCAAAACGGCGGAGTCCTTGGAGACAGAACAAATTGCAATGAATTATTAAAACGAGGTGAATCGGTACTTGTTTTTCCTGAGGGAGTAAGAGGTATTTCTAAAAATACGAACAATTTTTACCAAGTGCAAGACTTCACAAAAGGCTTTTATCGATTGGCACTAAAAAATAATGTGCAAATTCTCCCCGTGGGCGTGGTTGGTGCCGAAGAGTTTTATCCACTAACTTATCACCCTAAGGCCCTCGCCAAAGTATTAGGTCTCCCGTCTCTTCCTTTAACTCCTGGGCTTGTTGCAGGCCCCCTTGGAATGCTCCCTCTTCCTTCTCCCGTTGACTTGCATATTGGAAAACCAATTTCAGTCAAATCGGAGCTTCTAAACTCCGTTAATGATAAAGAACTTGATTCAGAGGTTCAGAAAATAAAAGAAACTATTAATAATCTTGTCCAAAGTGGTCTTGAAACAAGAAGACCATTCTGGGCACAAAAGATCGTCGATAAAATAAAGAATTAGATAGAATGGACAAAAAAAGAAAAAATATTCTCATTATTGGTGTTTGTGGCGGACTAGCTCAAATTGTTGCAAGGTTAATATCTAAATCAGAAGGAAATGTGAGAATCGTCGGGGTTGACTCAAGAAGCATTAGCAACCTCCCCAGGATTCCTCAAGTTGAATATAAAAAAATACGCTATTCAAGAAACGATTTTGAAAATTTATTTCGCTCTCTTAAATTTGATTGTGTTTATCACCTTGGAAGAATTTCTCATGCCCGAGCAAACCCAAAAGCATCACTTGCAAAAAGATTAGACCTAAACGTAATTGGAACAAATCGTATTTTAGAATTAGCAACACAACATAAGGTAAGGCGGGTTATTGTATTATCCACCTGGCATGTCTACGGTGCCTATCCAGATAACCCAGTGTTCATGAAGGAAACAAACCTACTTAGAGCAAGTATAAAGCACCCTGACCTGAGAGATGTTGTTGAAATGGACCAGTTAACCACAAACTGGATGTGGAAGTATCAACACGAACTTGAAGTGCTATTATTTAGGCCCTGCAGTATTATTGGGCCAAACATTAGAAATTCAATGACGAACTACTTGAAAAGTGACTTTATGCCTTTAGGACATGACTACAACCCAATGATGCAGTTCATTCACGAATATGACATGGCGCACACTTTAAGTTATGCAAAAGATCATTTACCTATAGGAACCTACAATGTAGCTCCCGATGAATACATCTCTTTACATGAGGCAAAAGAGACTGTTGGCAAGAGAACTATCCCTAGCTCTGTCTTTTTATTAGAAAAATTAGCAGATCTCCTCAATAAGAGTAGCTTGCTGAGCGTGCCAAACTATTTACTGGATTATCTTAAGTACCCATGCCTTATTTCAAATGACGAATTAATGGCACACTTGCCGAAAAACTTCTTCCGTTTTTCAACAAGTGATACACTAGAGCTCCTAAACTTAAACGCCTAAACTCTTTGACAACTTTTAGTGTTTTGCATAAATTACCCTTTCTTGGCCCGGTGGCGGAATGGTAGACGCGCTTGATTCAAAATCAAGTATCTTCGGGTGTGCGAGTTCAAGTCTCGCCCGGGCCACCATAAAAGCCCTTAATTTATACAAACGTTAGTTAATATGAATGAGAGCTTTTTTATTTTCCGAATTGTACTAGCACTAAATAAAAACCATTTCTATTACACCCTTTCATCGAGCCCTTTCCTCCCCCCACCTTATTAGTAAGTTTGCTCTTGGATTAAAAATAAAAAAGACTCTTAAACATTTAAAATTGTAATAATTCTCAACTTATTCTGAAATAACCAAGCGCTATAGTAAGTTTTAACATCAGGTGACCGATAACGTATTTATGGCAGAGAAAATATATCTCAACTTAGACAAAAAGCTTCGAAAAATCATTCCTGGTTTTTTAGAGAATCGGCAAAAAGACTTAGCTGATCTTCAGAATGCCAAAGAGAAAAAAGACTTCTCAAAAATCGAACTCATTGGTCACCAATTAATGGGAAGTGCTGGCAGTTATGGCTTCTCTACTCTTTCGAAACTCGGAAAAGATCTTGAAGTGGCTGCCCAACAAAAAAGTATAGACGACACGAACCTCATTATCTCAAAAATTGAAGATCATCTCAATTTATTAGAAATCGATTATGAATAAGCTTGTTAATAACTGCTTCCTCGATGTAATAACTACATATGGATTTAAATTACTTTAGAGCATTACATATTATCTTCGTCACCACTTGGTTTGCTGGACTTTTCTACATCGTCAGGCTTTTTATTTATCACCGTGAAGCAGTAGACAAGTCCGAGCTAGAGAGGAAAATTCTGATTGATCAATTTAAAATTATGGAAAGAAGACTTTGGTATGGAATAACGTGGCCGAGCTGTATCCTCACCATTCTTTTTGGTCTATCAATGATTCATAACTTTATGCCAATCACTGATCATCCATGGCTTGTGGTTAAACTGATTCTCGTTTTGCTGCTTTTTCTCTATCATTTATCTTGCGGTCATATTTTGAAAAAACTTCATCAAGAAGAATTGAACTATTCATCTATGCAGCTTCGTATTTGGAATGAAGTCGCGACGATATTTTTAGTGTCTATAGTATTTCTAGTCGTGCTTAAGGATTTACTTTCCATGGGATATGGGCTTTTGGGACTATTTTTATTAACATTCATTCTAGGAATGGGAATTAAGATATACCGTAAAAAAAGGCTTAATCGTGAAACACCTAACTAAAGAAAGCTCCATTGAACATTTAGAAAAATCTAAATCTTCTAAAAACAAAGAAGATTGGAAAAGCAAGTCTGACGAATTTTGGCGAGAAAATCTTACTGAGCTTCAATACCAAGTAACGAGAAAATCTGATACCGAATATCCAACAACAGGATTTTATGACCAATTTAATGAAGAAGGTGATTACTTTTGCTCATGTTGCGGAGAGATTTTATTTAAATCAGAGTCTAAATTTGATGCTGGATGTGGATGGCCTTCTTTTGATGAAGTTGCGGCACAAGGCAAAATTAACTACTTTGAGGATCACTCTCTAGCGCGAAAAAGAATTGAAGTTAAATGCGCCAATTGTGACGCCCATTTAGGACATGTTTTTGATGATGGCCCAACATCAACAGGGAAAAGATACTGTATTAATTCTGTTTGCCTTGGATTTAAGAAAAAATAATTTCTCTCTTCTAAATGATAGATTTTATCAGACCAAAGCTTAAACTAATTAGTTTAAAATAATATCTCTTAACCATCATCAAGGATTGAAGATGAAACACCTCATTGTTATCTGTTTTTTATTTTTATCAACGAAATCTTTTTCAATTGAACTCAACTACAGTGCCGATCGTTTAGTTATTAAAACAAACCCTGGCATGCCATTACCTGTTCACCCACTTATTAAAAATGCGAAAAATCTTTTTAAAGACTACTGGGTTGTTTTTAGTAATGATATTGAGACGCTTAAAACCGAGCTATCTCAAAATAAGAGTATCAGCTACATAAGTTATGATCACAAGTCTCAAAAAAGAGAATTACCACAAGCAGAACCAACAAACCTTCTCAAAAGTGATGAAGAAAATCTAACGTTCAATGATCCGTACCTTATCAACCAATGGACTTTTAGAAATTTTGAAAATCACGGCATGAGTATCACAAGAACTTTTGCCAACAGAAGAAGCTCTCCAAGGCAAGAAATTATCGTAGCAGTAGTTGATACAGGTGTTGATTTTAGACATGAAGACCTACCAATGTGGACAAACGAGGGTGAAATTGCAGGAAATGGTATTGATGATGATAATAATGGTTATATTGATGATATCCATGGAATCAATACGCTTGTTAGAGATGCCGACGGAAATGCCACTATGAATGTAATGGATACTCATAATCACGGAACGCATGTTTCAGGTAGTATTGCCGCCATTCAGAATAATAATATCGGTATTGCTGGCATCGCTTCAAATGCAAAAATCATGGCAATTAGAACAGTTCCTAACAGAAGTGATGAAACAGATGTTGATGTCACGGAAGCTTTTATTTACGCCGCTAAAAATGGCGCCAAAATTATTAACTGTAGCTTTGGAAAAAGTAATAATGAACGTGGAATGATGGTTCGAGACGCCATTAATCATATTGGTGAAGAGTATGGTGTTCTTGTTGTAGCAGCTGCTGGTAACTCTATGAGAAACATAGATATGTACCCTGCATATCCTGCAAGCTTTGATAGTGAAAATCTTCTTGTTGTTGCCTCAACCTCATCGCAAGGTGGCTTTAGCTACTTCACGAACTATGGTCTTGAAGGTGTTGATGTTGCAGGCCCAGGATCTTCTATTCTCTCATCTATTGTTGGAAATCGTTACACAAATATGAGTGGAACCTCTATGGCCTCTCCAAATGTTGCTGGTGTTGCGGCTGAAGTTCTCACCAACTATCCAGACTTAAGACCGACAGAACTAAAAGAGATTCTAATGGAGTCGAGCTATCAAACTCCTGTTTACGCGTCAAAGATTAAATCAGGAGGACGTGCTGATTTAGAGAGAGCTTTAGAGCACGCGTCTAAGTACTAATATTCGTCATATTTCCTGGCCGATCCTTTAACTTGGTCGGCCGGATATTTTTCTTCATTCTCTTTAAACTTTCTTTTCATTACCGTTTCAAGATCAATGTCCAAGACATCACAGAGTCGAATCGCGTAAGTAACAATATCACTTATTTCATCTTCAACTTTTTTTCTTTCTGTATTCTCTTTTAAAAGTAGCGCATTTTCTTGTTCAATATTTTTCCATTGAAAAATCTCAAGGAGCTCAGAAGCCTCAACACTTAAAGCACATGCTAAATTTTTAGGCGTATGATATTGCTCCCAATCTCTTTCTTTGGCAAAGTTGGTTAAGTAGGTGCTTATGTCATTTAAATCAAATTTTTTTTTCATGATTAATTAATCTCTCTAAGTATCTGATTAACGCCGTTAATTACTTCACCAGAATTTGCCGCGCCACGAGTATGCTCTAATTTATTGATTAAATTTTTCAAAGATGAATTCGCTAACTCATCCTCAGAAACAACGACAGAGCCAATCATCTTATTTGCTTCCATTGCGTTGTGATATTGTTCATTTTTTTGTGCAATCTTTAATGGGACAAAAATACTTTTCTTCTTTAATGCCATTAATTCCATTACCGTACCAGCACCGGCCCGTGAAATAATGACTTTTGCGTGTTTCATTAGCTCAACTAAATTATCTAGAAAAGCGACAGGAAAATAATATTCAGATTTCAATTTTTTATATTCTGGTAGAAATTTTTCACCGACTTGATGAATAATAAAATAGTCATCTTTGATTTCATGAAGATTATTCATTATTAAATTATTTAATAACTTTGCTCCGTTCCCTCCACCAGTAATAAGAAGGATAGGACGATCAATGGAGCCTAAGTTTTTTCCCTCAAAAGTAAAGCCATTGTCTTTGCCAGTAAAGCAAGACTCCTTTAAAGGGTAGCCCGTCATAATGGTTTTATCTGGTGGGAAAAATTTTTTCGACTCTTCAAAACTGATAAAAACTTTACTCGCAAACTTTGACGCAATTTTATTTGCCAGTCCAACTCGGCTTGTTTGCTCGTGAATATAAATCTTAAAACCTAAAATCCCTCCAGCAATGACAAGGGGAAGACCGACAAAACCACCAGTCGAAAAGATCAATGTTTCTTTTTTCTTGAATCTCAATAAATAAAAAAATGACTGGAGAATTCCAAAAGCAAAGCGAAAAAAATCAAACATATTTTCTAATGAAAAATATCTCCTAAGTTTTCCCGTTTGAATCGCGTGATAATTTATTCCAGCACTTGTCACCAAATTTTTCTCAACGGACTTAACCCCACCTACATAGAAAATATTGATGTTCAATTTCGACTGAATGGCACTAATTAGAGTGAGTGCTGGCACCACATGGCCGCCACTGCCTCCACCTGTAAAAATAATTTGTTTAAACTTATTCATATTCTATGAATATACCAATTGAGTGATAAGTTTGCCTCCCTAAATATGATTTTTTGTTAAAGATAAATTCTTACCATAAAAGTCCCGAAAACTAATTATGCGTCATGAGTTCATCATCATCTCGATTATCTCTTCGGGACTTTTATTAGGTCTTAGTTATTTCCATTCTATTTACTGGTTAATTGGACTAGGAGCACTTTCACCTCTAATACTTTTAGGAACTTTTGATTTATTTGATAAAAAACATACCATTATTGCGAACTACCCAATCTTTGGTCGATTTCGTTATGTCATGGAAGAATTAAGGCCCAAAATTTATCAATACTTTATTGAATCTGATACAGACGGAACGCCGATCAACAGAGTTCATCGAAGTGTTGTTTATCAACGCGCAAAAAAAGTTCTTGATACGACTCCATTTGGCACACAAGTCAATGTCTATGAGCCAGGCTATGAGTGGATTAACCACAGTCTAAACCCACTTGACTTAAATACGATTAACCCCAGTGAACTGAGAGTTATGATAGGCGGAGATGACTGCCAACAACCGTATGATTCAAGTATTTTAAATATCTCTGCAATGAGCTATGGTTCTCTCAGTAGTAATGCCATTGAGTCTCTAAACTGGGGAGCAAAACTTGGTGGCTTTGCCCACAACACAGGTGAAGGGGCCATCTCCACATATCACCAAAAACATGGCGGTGACTTGATCTGGCAAATTGGCACTGGATATTTTGGTTGTCGCACAGAAGACGGTGAATTTTGTGAAAAGTCTTTTGAAGAAAGAAGTAAGTTTGAACAGGTAAAAATGATTGAGGTTAAACTCTCTCAAGGCGCAAAACCAGGTCATGGCGGTATCTTACCGGCAGCAAAAAACACAGAGGAAATTGCAAAAATTAGACAGGTAAAACCGGGAACATCTGTAAACTCCCCCGGTAAGCACTCCGCATTTAGTGGCAATGATGGAATGTTAGAGTTTATTCAAAACCTAAGACGACTAAGCGGCGGCAAACCAATCGGAATAAAACTTTGCATGGGCCATCCTCATGAGTTTGAAGCACTTTGTATCACCATGAAAGCGAATAATATTTACCCCGACTTTATTACCATTGATGGTGGTGAAGGAGGAACAGGAGCTGCGCCTCCAGAGTTTAGCAACTCAATTGGTATGTCTTTAAGAGACGGCCTCATCTTTGCCAATGATATTTTAATAAAACATGACATCAGGTCTAAATTAAAAATTCTGGCTTCAGGTAAAATAATAACGGGCTTTGATCTAGTAAAAGTTTTGGCCTTGGGAGCTGATGGATGTTACGCGGCAAGGGCCATGATGCTCGCACTCGGATGTATTCAGGCTCTTATTTGTAATCAAAACAAATGCCCCACAGGTATAGCTACTCAAAAAACTCACTTAGTAAAAGGGCTCAATGTCGAAGATAAGTATGTTCGAGTCGCAAACTATCACCTTGGAACACTTGAGAGTGTTGCCGAGATTATGTGTGCCTCTGGAGTAGCAAAATTAGGCGATATAAAAAGGCACCTGATTTGGAGGCGCATCAGCTTTAATGAAATAAAAAGTTATGAGGAACTGTTCCCTTATCCTGAAATTTTAAGCGACGTCATTCCCAAAAAGTCCGCATAAGCTTCAAGCTGAAAAAAACTAAATTTAACTAGAGCAAAAAAAGACTAATTTCAGGAACAAATGTAATCAACAATAAACCGATTAATAAGACACCAATCAATGGCAAAATAGCCTTAATGACATTTCCTAAGTTTTCATTAAAAATTCCACTCGCCACAAATAAATTAATGCCAACAGGCGGAGTAAGATAGCCGATTTCAAGGTTAACGATCATTAGTATACCAAAATGAACAGGATCAATCCCAAATACTTGCGCCATCGGAGTAAGAATGGGTGCTAAAATCAAAATAGCACTCATAATGTCCATAATACAACCAACGATCAAAAGCATTATATTCACACCAATGAGAAAAGAAATTTTACCACTAACAAAACCACTCATCGAGTCTACAAGCATCTGTGGAATTTGCTCATATGTCATAAACTTATTAAGACTAACGGCCAGAACGAGAATGATAAAAATGGTTCCTAACATTTCACTCGTGTCAGAAAAGATCTTGGGTAACATTTTAAATTTCAATTCACGATGAATAAATGCTTCCACAATAAAAGCATAAACAACGGCAATTCCTGCACTTTCCGTGGCCGTAAAAAATCCAGAATAAATTCCGCCAAGAATAACAATTGGCATAAGAAGAGATAGGATTCCACTTTTTAGCGCTGATAGTACTTCTTTAGAGTCCCACTCTCCCCGCTGAGAAAACCCAGGGCCAGCAATGACAGCATAACCAATTAGAAGCGTACTTAATAAAATACCAGGCCCTATTCCGGCCATAAATAATTTTGTAACGGATACTCCGGCCATAATCGCAAAAATAATCATCGGAATACTCGGTGGAATAATAATCCCAAGCGTGCCTCCTGCAGAGAGCATACCGATTGATAGTTTTTTAGAATAACCTTTTTCAATAAGAGCAGGATATAAAATCGTTCCGACAGCAATAAGAGTTACAGGGCTAGATCCAGAAATTGCAGCAAAAATTGCACAGCTTAATACACTCGCGATTGCCATTCCTGATGGAATAGGCGCTGTTAAAGCCGCAGCTAACCGAATCAATCTTCTAGAAATACTCCCTTGAGTCATTAAGTTTCCAGCGAGAACAAATAAGGGAATCGCAAGAAGGATTTCTTTATCACCAGCATAAAAAATATCCGAGATGATATTTTTTATTTCTTCATCTGCAATAAAATGAAAGCAAAAAGCACTAATGGAGCCAACAATTACGAATAGTGGTTGGCCGATTAAAACGAGTACGACAATGAGACTAATTAAACCAAGAGTAATCATTAATGAATCTCCCTTTTTTGATTAGGGGCGATTTTTTCATTAATTGAAAAAATGAGACTAGTTAGTCCCATCAAAATGAAGGTGACGGGTATAACAAGTTGGATAATCCAAAGAGGAAATCCACCTAACATTGGATTAGAATCACCAAACTCTCTGGACTCTAAAACGTACAGTAAACTGAAGTAAGTTGCTCCAAAACAAAAAACAGCAGAAACAAAATGGCGTATTCGATGGAAAGTACTTTTCATACTTTCAGGCCATAATTTATCCGCAATCTCAGGTCTTAAATGTGCACCTTTATTATTAGTAAGCGAAGCTCCCAAAAAGCCGGCCCATATCATTAAGTAAACACTCGTTTTTTGTGCCCAATGAAACCCATGAGAAAAAAGCTCTCGCCCAAAAATATCGAGACTAATCAGAATGCTTAGCAGAGCAATACAAATCCCTGCAAGAACACGTTGAAACTTATCCATTCCCTCAATAAATGCTTTCATTTTTCCTACTTAATATTTATCGACTTTTAAATCTTAATTTTTTTGTTCAATTATAAAATCTTATTTTTTTTTATACGCTTCTTTACCTTTTAGAATAAGTTCGTAAATCTTATTAGAATCGCCACCAAGCTTTGCCACAATTTCTTCTTGGAGATTACCAATGACCTTTCTAAATTCATCCCTCTCACCTTTTGAGAGTGTATAAACATTGATCCCCATCCCTTTTAAGATTTCAGTTAACTCTCCACCAAGAGCGCGAACAGATGCTCTTGAAGGAGCGGCCATATCATTGCCAGGGCCCATTAAAATTTTCTTTTGCTTATCATCCATTTTTTTCCAAAACTTAGCGGAATAAACAACTGCAGCTGGTTGGTAAATATGTTCTGTTACAGAGAAATACTTAATAGCTGTTTGCCATTCTGCAGCCAGTGTAAAAAGTGCTGTATTATCAAATCCCTCAACAACACCAGTATTTAAAGCTGATAAAACTTCTGGGACTTCGATGGGAACAGCATTCGCTTCTACTTTTTTCCAAAACTCCATATGAGGGATCGCATTTTGACTTCTGACTTTAACGCCTTTCAAATCACTTGGTTTTTTGACCTGCCGATTTTTAAGACCAATATTTCTCCAACCATTTTCGGCCCAACTAACAAAAATAAGTCCTTTCTTTTCAAAAAGTTCTTTAAATGGTTCGAGTAAATAATTATCTAAAACATAATCTGCTTCTTCATAACTATTAAAAATAAATGGAATCTCCAACACATTCATTTCTGTGATGACAGAACCTAAAGCCGCTGAAGTAATTCCCCCTCCTTGAATTCGGCCTCTTCTGATGCCATTTAAAATTTCTAGCTCACCACCTAGCTGTCCACCGAGGTAGTTTTTTATTTTAATCGTTTTTCCGCTCTCTTGATCAACTCGCTTTTTTATTTCATCAAGCGTATCGGCCCAAGGAGTTCCTGCTGGAGCAACAGTTCCAAATTTAACGACAACGTCTTTAGCGAAAACGTTTAAACTGATTAACAAAAAGAACATTAACAATAAATTTTTCATCATTACTCCAAGCTAGGACATCTTAATTAAAATAGCTCATCAATTTGAGAAAGAAGCTTCTTTGCTTTTCTTTGCTCAATTCTATTTTCAGGTGCGATTGCCTTAACTTTGTTAGGATTCATTTTTAAAACTTTATTAAGGTTTTTAACAAACATGTCTTTGTCACCTTTCTTTTTCGCCCAGTAATCAGCGATTAGAACATAGTTTCCTAGGTAATTTTTTTCTGTCCTTACTGCGTTATTAAAACTTTTGATAGATTTATCCATATCTCCGCCAGCAAAACCAGGTGCAACAGCGTAGTAAGCTCCCCAGTAGCGATCGAATGCTCCGTAGAAGAAGTTTTTATCTAATTCACCAACTCTATTAATCATATTTTTAATTTGAGCCTTGTATTTAAGAACTGTTGCGATCCCACTGTTTTTCCCCCACTTACCAAGGTTAACAGCTGTCCAGTAGATTGCTTCAATTTGTCCTTTATCTAGATACTGAAGAACATCAGCAATTTTTTCACCATTATCGATCACGCGTTTTTTAAATTCAGGGTTAGCCGCCATTGCTTTTTCCCCCCAAGTGATACCAGTTTCCCAGTTTTTCTTTTTCTCATCCATGTTATCTAGATGCCCATCAGCGAGAAGGTAGTATCCTCTTGAAAGATAAGCCATTGCTTCATAAGAATTATTTGAATTCGCAATTTTTTCAAATGAAGCAAGAGATTTTAAAAGACTTTCTTTATTATCTCTTTTTCTCCAGTAAGATTTTGCCGTTTTCATCTCTTTAGAAAGCTCAACCTTTGAAAGCGACTTACCTCCAAAAATTTTATTCCAGCCGGCAATCCGAGATGTTGCACAAGAAGTTAGTAATAAGGATAGCGTTGTTACAATAAGTAAATTTTTCATTCACCTTTCTCCAATAGTAAAATGTTTTCGTTAATATATTTTGCGACTCTTTTATTTGTTTTAAAGGTTGGATCTTTCATTAACCGTTTTAAGCTTGTTAATGTATTTCTAGGCCAATCTTTTTGAAAAATATTTACCAACCACTTTGGGACACTTCCCATTGGGTCTACTAAAATTTCAACGGCCATTTTTGTCACACCAGGTTTATCCGTCTTCGAAATAAAGTAATTACTCTCAATGATCTTTCCACGAACAACGCCTTTTCTTAGTGGCATTGCCTTATGCTCAGTATTTTGAAGATTTAAAACGAATGTTTCCGCTTTTGGAAAATATTTAAACTCTGCTTTATAAATAAAGTCACGATCAGATAAAGGCCATGGCGTTCCAGAGTGATAATACTCAATACGAACTCGTGGATTTAAAATTTCAAGGGTTCTAACCTCTTTTAAGTCATGCATCCACTCTTCTTTTCTTTCCATGTCAGCTAGCGAAGAAACTACTCGCTCAATAGGAAAGTTAAGTATCGTTTCACCTCTAAAAGCAACAACATCAGCACCCTTTACATCGGCTTCAAAAATTTTTATGCCATCAACTTCTTTCGCTAAGCTCCACTTGTGCTTAGTCGAAACAGAAATCGCCTCTGCAGAAATAGTAAAAGAGAAACAAAAAGAAATTATGCAAATTGAAGCCATTAATCGAATCATCAAGTTCGTCCTAAATAATTAAAATAAGTTATATTCTAGCCAAGTCCTGTAAAAAGACAAATCAGTAACTTATGTTTGACCAATACGACGAGCCGCATTGTGAGAATTAGAAATTTGACCTATGAAAGAAATATTTTGTGGAATTAGAAAAATGGGATTGTTTAAGTGATGGTGCCCAGGAGAGGACTTGAACCTCCACACCTTGCGGCACTAGATCCTAAGTCTAGCGTGTCTACCAATTTCACCACCTGGGCATGGGAAGGTTTATAGCGAAGTATTCCTTTTTTGCCAAGTCATAAAAACCATATTTTTCATCCAACTCGATTATCGGTCATTGACCACAAGCCAAAAACAATGGGAAAATAAGTACTTGTATTCTTAAAAGGCATTAGTAAATGAATAATTCTGTCCCCCTTTGTGTCGATCTCGACCACACCCTTGTCAAAACCGACCTTCTGCATGAAACATTTGTTAATTCGGTAAAGAAAAACCCTCTCAATATTATTTTTACCATTCTCTGGCTTTTCAAGGGGCGAAGTTATTTAAAAAAGAAATTATTTGAAATTTCAGATGTAAAAATTGAAGATCTACCTCTTAACACAGAAGTCGCTGAATTTTGTAAAGAAGAAAGTGAAAAAGGTAGACAGGTCTATCTTGTCTCCGCTTCCTCCGAAAAAATAATCGACCAATTTTTAAAAAAATATTCTTTTTTTAACGATGGATGGGGGTCAAGTGAATCTCATAATTTAAAAGGAAAAAATAAAGCATCTTTTTTAGTCGAAAAATTTGGAGAAAAGGGCTTCGATTATATTGGAGACTCTCGAGCAGATATTCCAGTGTGGAAAAGTGCAAATAATAGTCTTCTTGTTTCATATAGCTCGAAAGGTTTTGACCAGGTTAATTTTTCAAAGACATTTTCAAGCTCTCGAAACTCTTTTATTAAAATTCTAAAAACGCTAAGACCCCACCAATATGCTAAAAATATTTTATTATTTGGTGCCCTTATTCTTTCACATGAATACTTCAACATTTCTGCTATTCAAAACACAATTCTTAGTTTTATCTCATTTTCATTAATTGCTTCGTCCATTTATATTTTAAATGACATAAGTGACCTTGCAAGTGATAGGCAACATAAAACAAAAAGATTTCGCCCAATTCCAGCGGGGGAGATTACACTACCGACAGCTATCGGATTAGGAATATTATGCAATGTTATTGGTTTAGGGATATCTCTTTTGCTTCCTTATCAATTCACAATAGCGGTCACTACGTATATTTTTTTAAATATACTGTACTCCAGTTTACTAAAGAAGCTTCCCGTTCTTGACGTCATCTTGTTAAGTGCTTTCTATATGATAAGGCTTCAAGCCGGAGGCCTTGCAACCAATATATTTATATCACACTGGCTCATTACATTTAGCCTTTTTATTTTTCTATCCCTCGGTTTTTTAAAAAGGTACAGCGAGCTTTTTGAACTTTTCCATAGCCAAGGCCTATCTAGCTCGAAAGGAAGGGGTTATGAAGTAAATGACCTAAATATCATTCTAATGTTTGGTGTTGGAACTGCTCAGTTATCCATCCTTTCTATGATCCTTTATTTATTTTCTGAAAATGCCGCAAGATATTATCAAAATCCTAAAATACTATTTTTAAATGCAATTATCATTTTCTACTGGATATCGCTTATGTGGTTTAAAGGTTCAAAGGGAAAAGTAAATCAAGACCCCGTAAAATACGCGATAACTGACAAGACAAGTATCATGTGTGGACTAAGTATTATTGTTATTTTAATGCTCGGAAAATATATCCCGTAATTTTAGCTTTGCCTTTCCGAAATTAAGAAGCTTTTTTTCGCTTTGAGAGTTGATCCCTAATTGATTTCTTGTATTTCTCTAACTCTCCAATACTACGTCTCAGCTGACTAGATAACGACCGGTTTTCATTTTTTATTTTTGTGTGTTCTATTTGAAGATGAGTAAGTTTTTTGGCTAGAGATTTAGCTCCCTCTGATAACTTTTCGTTCAATAATTCTAGCTTCTCGACTTTCCTCTCGTACGATTTTTGAATAAGGCTCTCTCTATTTGTTTTATCTTCTACCTGCCCTGAAGTAAGTTCATCTATTTCTTTTTCCATATTTTGAAGCTTATTCTCAAGGTCTAACGCCTGACTTTTAAGCTGCCTTTCTCTAAGTCTCAGCCTATTTTTTTCCTTTTGTAAATTATTTCTATCGGTCAACAACTCAAAATTTCTGGCTTTATAGTCTCCAAGGATGGAGTTTTGTTCCTCTAGCTTTTTAGCCATTGATCTACCAATATTCTTAAATTTTTCTATTTCTTTTTTTTGACCGTATTTTCTATTAGTTGAAATATTGATATCTGTCTCTTTATTATCATCTGAATCTGAGAAGTAGCTGTGATCCTCGTTATCTTTTCTGATTATTATATTAGTTTTTACCTGATCTTCATTGTCACTACCAATGATCCTCATTTCGCCTTGCTGCTGATCAATCAACTTTGCTTCGAGCTTTTTTATATATTGATTTTTTCTTTTAACGATTCGCTCAAAATCATTAGTCTTACTTGAATCCTCATTATTAGTTGTCTCTTTTTTTACCATTTCTTTAAAAACTGGATGCATCTCACTCTTTTGAAACTTTAAAGTTTCAAGGGCCGTAGACAATGATGATATCTGCTTATCTTTTTGCTCAATTTTTTTTTGATAAGATTTAATCATTTCATTTATTTTACCCCAATCATCATTTGATTTAACGATATTATTCATTCGATCAGATAAAAAACCAGAAATAATATTTTGCGATATTTTTAGTCCAAACTCTTTTAGCTCAGGAGCTTCTCTTTCCGTAATGCGCAAAACAAAATTCTCTACATCTATTTTATTTTTTAAACCCCCTTTAACTTTTAATGCTTCATCTTTTATTCTACTGCTTAGCGTTTTAACCTTTTGAATTAGATCATCTTTTTTAAACTTTTTAGCACCAACAATAATTTGTTTTTCATTTATCTCAACTTTTTCGGCTTCACTTACGACTACACTGCCATCCTCTTCAAGGTTTATCTCTCCCTTGCCGACGATGAGCATTGGAAGTTCGTCCTCATCAAAACTGTCAATCACGTTTGCGATTTCATTTTCCACTTGGTTAGCAGCCACTACTTGAGTAAACATATCCTCCTTCGCGCGAGCTAAAATAACAGTTGACTCAACATCATTACTTATATCTACAACTCTCTCTAATTCCTCATCAGAAAAAGGCACCCCCTTGATGCTAGCGTCTTCATTAATGATACTTTTAACTTTTTCAATATCGAACTTGTCTGAATAGCTTTCCTTTTGCCCTAATACTCTAACGGCTAGATCTTCTATACTTTCTTTTCTTTTTTTATTTATTTTAGGCTTGTGGAGTATTCCAGGATGATTAATACCCTCCATACTCTTATCTCGGCTTAAACCAAGTAGAACACCTGACTTTTCTGTCGTTAAATTTTCAGGGTCAACAAATTTTTCAAGGGATTTAACAATTTTATCAATTTTTAATTGCAAAACACCACTCGAGTTAGTTTTTGAAAACTTTAGTACAATCTGAAGTTTTGCCTTACTGAAAGTAACTTGAGAAAAATTGGCATAAAGGCACGCATCCATTAGAAGTGTCTCTTCATACTTGCTTGATTCTATTAATAAATAATCTAAAAGAAAAATGGGGTCTAATTTTTCATGCTCGATATCAAGTTCAATATCAATCTCATCACTTCCTTCAATCTCATATAATTTTATGAGAACAGGTTTTTTGATGGATTCGTTTAAATATAAGCTAGAAACAAACTGCCCAATCTTAAAAAGAGAATTGTAAACCTCAAGAGAAGAATGTTTTTTTGATTGAAGGTGAAATCCAACCTCATCTATAATCCCACCGATATTAAAAAGACTATTAAGGCCAAAGGTGTATACTTCAACATCATTTCTGACAAAATTATTTTCGAAATAACATTCTTGCCAAAACTTCTCATCTACTAACACATCAATATTTTCAATGAGGATTGTTTCTTTTTTTAAATGCTCTCTCGGATGAAACCCCTCAATTAAAAGAATAACTTTCGCAGGGTATATTTTATTTTCATTCATCCAATCCAAACAATTTTCGTACCCTAATATATCACCAATAAATAGATCTACCCTTTCCTCACCAATATCTTCCTTTTTATTACAAGACAATTTTACAGGTAAATCTTTTTCAAAAAATTCTTTTTGTAGATCGATATCTGAGAAAAAAATAAGACTTTCAATAGTTTTCTCGTTCATGCAATGCCCTTATCAAGTTTTTCCTCTGACAAGAAACTATTAATCTGATCATAAATCGCAATATAAGTTAAATTGTTTTCAATTAATTCCTTTAGCCCAATCAACTGATGCTGATAAATACAAGGTCGAATCAATTTAAATTTATTAAATATTTCATTAGCGCCTAAATAATTGTGTCTCTGTGAAGCTACGTACGAAGACAAATAACCTTTGTCATAAAGCCCCACACTTACATAAATCAATATTCTAAATAATAGACTTACTTCATAGCTAAATACATCATCGTCTCCCACTCCTTGGTAGGATTCTTTTTTCATAGGAAAAGCATGATGGAAGTTTCTTATCAATTGCCCAATGTGTAGATGACCGGCAAGAAAATACTCTAAAAAATTCTTAACGACGGTTTTTTTCTCCTCATAACGGTCTTCTCTAAACAACAAATCCCAGTCAAAAATCACTTCACTTTGAAACCTTAAATTTGCCGTTTTTAACACATAAAAGTAGTCAGGCTGATTAAAAATATTTTCTTTTTGCTTTTGATTTAGAAAAGAGCCTTCCAAAAAATATATCTTAAAATGTGGAGACTGTTTTCTCTTAAAATATATATTAAAAGGTATGATTGAATTTCGGTTTAACACCTCTTCAAATCCTTCCACACTTGCGGCCATGATATAATCTTGCTTTTGTTTAGTCCCCATCACTAAACGTATCGGAAAATCAGCAACTTGCCTTACATTAAAAATGCTTTTGAGTAGGACGTAACTATCTAATTTTTTTATACTTGCTTAGTCATTTGTCATGACCAAGCAATGAAATTTCACGGTAACTAAAAATATAAAAAATAAATCTTATTGATGACCAATAACAGTAAATAAAATTTGCCTAACTAATAGGATTGTAACACCGATACTCGTGAGTCTGAGACATTGACTCTACCGGAGGGTAACTCATTCGGCACTCATCTTTGGCCATCCAACATCGAGGATGAAAATGGCAACCTGCCGGAGGATTCATTGGGCTAGGAATATCACCTTCTAAAATAATTCTTTCTTTTGAAATGTTTGGATTTGGGTTTGGAATAGCACTGAATAACGCTTTAGTGTAAGGATGTCTGGCCCCACCATATAGTTCGTGAGACTCAGCAACCTCAATCATATTACCAAGGTACATCACTGCAACTCTATTTGAAATATACTCAACAACCTTCAAATCATGCGCAATAAACAAATAAGTTAACCCAAGTTCTTTTTGAAGATCCATTAACAAATTTACAACCTGCGCCTGAACTGAAACATCCAATGCTGAGACAGGTTCATCGCATACAATGAACTCAGGCTCAACTGCCAAAGCACGAGCGATACATACTCTTTGCCTCTGACCACCAGAAAATTCATGTGGATATTTATTAAGTGCATCTTTTGGAAGTTGAACGTACTCTAAAAGCTTATATAGTCTTTTTTGTCTCTCTTCTTTTGTTTTAAAGAGATTATGAATGATAAGAGGTTCCTCTAAAATTGAGCCGACAGTCATTCTCGGGTTTAGAGAGGCATATGGATCTTGAAAAATAATTTGCATTTTTCGGCGCATCGCCCTCATCTGATTTTTATTATAAGTTAAAATATCTTCACCATTAAACTTAACCTGTCCCGAAGTAGGCTCTATCAACCTTAAGATGCTTCTACCAAGAGTTGTTTTTCCGCAGCCTGACTCTCCAACAAGTCCTAGCGTCTCACCTTTCTTAATAGAAAATGATATATTGTTAACAGCATTAACTGCCCCGACTTCTCGGCCAAGAAGTCCTCCCTTGATTGGGAATCGTTTACATAAATTTTTTACTTCAATTAAATTTTCAGACATTTCTTTTCAACCTTTATCTACTGAAGAGGATTAAAACAACTTACTTTGTGACCTTCATTAACTTTCGTTAATGAAGGGCTTCCCTTACTTCCCCGACAATCTTCTGTGCTGAACTCACAGCGATCCTGGAAGCTACAACCTTCAGGGAGTTCGAATAAACTTGGTACCATCCCTTCAATTGTTGGCAGCCGACCCTTCGCCGCTCCTGAGGTAGAATCAAAGCTTGGAATGGACTCGATTAAACCTTTCGTATATGGATGCTTAGGATTATTGAAGATTGATTTCACATCACTTTTTTCGACAATTTTCCCACAGTACATAACCGCAACATCGTCGCAAGTTTCAGCAACGACACCAAGGTCATGGGTGATCATAATAATACCCATCCCTAAATCTTTTTGTAGCTTATTCATCAGCTCTAAAATCTGCGCTTGAATCGTTACATCTAGTGCAGTTGTAGGTTCATCTGCAATCAAAATATCAGGCTTACAAGCAAGGGCCATCGCAATCATCACACGTTGCCTCATTCCCCCAGATAACTGATGAGGGTATTCTTTGTATCGCTTTTCTGGAGATGGTATTCCAACAAGGCTTAACATCTCAACACCCTTAACATGTCTATCCTCTTTGGATAATTCAGGTTGGTGTAATTTCAGAACCTCTTCAATTTGATTTCCGACATTAAATACTGGGTTTAAGCTGGTCATTGGCTCTTGAAAAATCATCGCAATTTTATTGCCTCTAATTTTCCTCATCTCTCCGACAGATTTATCTAGTAGGTTTTCGCCATGATATTTAATAATTCCACTTTTTACACGACCTGGTGGATTAGGTATTAGTCCCATAATTGCAAGTGCAGACACAGACTTACCTGAGCCAGACTCCCCTACTATGCCAATGGATTTTCCACGATATACCTCAAAATTTACGCCGTTTACTGCGGTGATGAGACCTCTATCAGTATTAAATTCAACGACAAGATCTTTAACTTCAAGAATTTTTTGATTTTCACTCATTATCTAATACCTTTATTTATTTCTTACCTTTTAATTTAGGATCAAGAGCGTCTCTCAGAGCATCCCCTAAAATATTTAACGACAAAACGACAACAAACATGGCCAATGTCGCAGCTGCTAGCTGCCACCAAACACCTTGAGCGAGCTCTTGTTTAGCATCGTTAATCATTGTTCCCCAACTGGGTCTTCCCTGCACTCCTAATCCCAAGTAAGAAAGAATGACCTCTGATTTAATAGCAACCTGAAACTGGAGGGAAAAATTAATGATTACAATATGAAGGACATTAGGAACTATGTGTTTAAAAAGTTTTGTAAACTCACTCGCTCCAATCGAGGCTGCTGCATGAACATACTCTCGATCTTTATGGCGAATAACTTCGCCTCTTATCAATCGACATAGATTAACCCAACTACTCAATCCAAGAGCAAGATAAACTGCAATCAATCCCTTACCTAAAATAAAAGTAATTGCCACTAGTAACATAATATAAGGGATACTAGTTACTGTTGTATAAAACCAAACAATTACTTCGTCTATTTTTCCACCAAAGTAGCCAGCAGTTGCCCCCAGAGCAACACCAATAATCATCGAAATCACTGCTGTTACAAGTCCAACAGACATCGCTACTTCAGTACCCTTAATCGTTTTAAGAAAAACGCTACGGCCAAACAGGTCAGTTCCAAAAATATGTTTTAAGCTTGGTGCAGAATACCCATCTCCAAATTGCATATCCCAATTTCCTGCAATTACCTCAAGCCCCGATAAGATTGCAACTAATGCATATAAGCCGACGATGATAAAAGAAAATTTCGCAAAAGGATCAGCGATTAACTGATTGAAGGCGTGAACCCAAAGTGATTTTGATTTTTGTGTCTCACTTTCAACATTTGGCATTTTTTCAACTTGCTCCACCTATAACCTCACTTCAACCGTACTCTAGGATCAACCAATGTATAAAGAACATCTGTGATAACGCTAAAAATAATATATGCAACAGCACTTAATACAGTCATCGCTCGAATAACAGGGAAGTCTGACGAATTAATTGCATTTAAAGTAATTCCCCCAAGACCAGGTATTCCGAAAAAACTCTCAATAAGTAACGCACCTAGAATCAAAAAAGGAATTTGAATTACAACATAAGTAATAATTGGAATCATTGCATTTTTGAGAACATGCTTAAAAAGTATCATTTTCTCACTCAATCCTTTTGCACGAGCTGTACGAACATAGTCTTGATAAATTTCGTCCAAAATTATCGTTCGATAAAAACGAACATCTGGTCCAAGATTAAGGACAACCCAAATTAAGACAGGAAGTAAAATGTAAGGGATAAAGTAGGGAAACCCAGGCTCATACCCAGAAATTTCAAATAGACCCAATTCATATGCTAAGAATTTTTGAGCAAAAAGAATGTAAGCAAGGGAGCTTATGGACATCATTGCAACACATGCAAAAACCATTATACGGTCAAGTTTACCACCCCTGAAAAAGCTAACAATCAAAGAAACTGCGATCGATACAATCGTTGATAAAATAAAAGCAGGAATAGAAACGGTCAAACTTGGCATCGCACCAATTTTAATCATCTCAATAATTTCTTGCTTGGTGCTCCATGACCTGCCAAAGTCAAACGTGAAAGCAGATTTAACAATATCAAGGTATTGAGCAAAAAATGGTCTATCTAATCCAAGCTCTCGCTTAAGCTCTAGCATTTGCTTCGCCGTTGCGTGCTTACCAAGCAATAATTGAGTTGGATCTCCAGCGACCATATTAAAGAGCACAAAAATGATGAAACAGGTTCCGAGTAAGATCGGAACCACATAAAGAGTTCTTCTTATTATATAAGACCAAATGTTCAAGTTTTCCCCCAGCGACTACAGCTTTTCTAATGCTTTCTTTTTCAACTCGAGATCAATATTCATGTATTTTTCAATTCCTGATTCAAAGTCAGTGTTAACAAAGTTTTTTACCCAGCCATGCTTTAAAAGATATGTTTGTCTATGAACACCATAAATAATTGGAACGCTTTCGGCTGCCATACGATTTAACTTCTCATATAAAGCTGTTCTCTCTGGCGAGTCTTGCATTCTGGAAGAAAGGGCAAAAAGCTTGTTAAACTCGTCATTGTTATACCCAGAACCATTTGCACCAGGTGCTTTATTTGGCCCGTAAAGAAGTTGCAGAAAGTTTTCGGCATCAGGATAGTCAGCCCCCCATGCAATTCCGTACATCATGACAGTTCTGTTCGTAATTTTTTTCTGTAATTCTGGCCATGGATTTTGAATCACTCTAATTTTAATACCAATCTCAGCCATTCTCTTTCTGAAAAACTCACCCGTTTGTCGAGATACGGTTGAATTTGGGCAATCATAGGTAATTTCAGGAAGACCTTTTCCATCACGGTAACCTGCTTTTGCAAGAAGCTTTTTTGCCTCATCGAGATTAGGTCCAACAAATGGGTTTTTATAGCTATCCATGTGTCCTGCAATTCCAGGAGGAACAATTGATTGTGCTGGCATTGCCGTATTATTATAGAAAAGTTCATTTGATTTTTCGACATTATAAGCTAGAGACATAGCCCTTCTTAAATATACGTTTTGAAACAAAACATTATCATGATTGAAAGCCGTATATGTAACGTCTAATGAAGGAGTGATTAATAACTCAATTCCTTTTTTCTGTAGCTCGTCACTTATGCCATTTGAAGGCGTAACCGCACTATCAAAGTTATCTTTTGGGATACCAATGTAGTCAAGGTTTCCTTTTTGGAAATTTAGCCATCTTGGTTGATTTTCAATAATTACGTTAACAACTACCTTATCCACAAGCGGAAGTTTTTTTCCAGCATCAGCAAGGTACCCTTGAGATTTAAAGTCCTCTGTAGCATTAGAAGGATAAAACTTATCCCTAAAGTTAGGGTTTTTTGTGTAAGTGATTTTGTTACTTTGATCAAATTTATTTAAAACAAATGCGCCTGTACCTACTGGATGATTAAGAAATTCTTTTCCATAGTGCTCAACGACCTCTTTGGCGACGACGAAAGTGAAAGGCATTGCTAAGGAGTATAAGAATTGTGGAAACTCTCTACTTAACTTGAACTGAAGAGTATACTTGTCAACCGCTTTTACACCTTCAACTTCTTGAGAATAATCAACAGTCTCTTTACCCGAATTAGCTTCTCTCCAATCATTTAGGCCCTTGACCTTACCATCGAGAATCCACCAACCAGTTGACTGAAGCTTCGGATCAGCGAGCCTCTTAATTGAATAAACAAAGTCTTCTGCAACAAGCTCTCTGCCTTTGCCATTAGAGAAAGCAACATCATCGTGGAAAAACACACCAGGCATTATTTTGAATGTGTAGGTAAGACCATCAGCACTAACTTTAGGCATTTCTGAAGCAAGGTTTGGAACAAGAGTATAAGGTCTTTTGAGGTAATGGTATTCAAGCAATCCTTCATAAACCCTTGCGATCTCATTACTTGAGTAACGATCGTTCGCAAATATTGGGTCCATCCCTTTGACTTTTTGAGGAACTGAAATTTGCAATTCCTTAATAGATAGATCTCGTTTTTTGGTACAGCCAGAACACAGCAGCACGAGAGGTATCATTATACTAGCAAGTAACTTAAAATTATTCATGTAGCTTCCTTGTTTTAAATATCAAGACTTCGTAACACAACATCACAAAATATTGAAATATATATGAATAAAATTGATAATTCTACATGGGAATTGGATTAATTTCACGCTAGTAACTAAAAATATTACACTTGTGCACTGCACTTATTATATTCAAAAACCAGCTTTAATACAGAGCTGTTAAAAACTACTCCCTTATGCATCAAGTCTATTAAAAAAGAATTAGCCTTTCCTTTGCTTACCATTTGGCTTTCAGGAATAGAAATATTTATCTGAAATAATTCTCCCTCAATAAGCGCTGGAGTCTTATTGTTACTCAAAATTATAGATTGAAGCTGACTTAGAAGATTAAAAATTTCGACAACAGATATTTTATCGACATTGCTCCCCTTTTGAATAAATAGTAACAAGTTACTTATTGATGCAGGGTCATGCTTAGCGCCAATCTTGACAACCTTTTCACCAACAAGAGGAAAGTTTAGACCGATAAGCCAAGAATCTTTCTTTGACAACGACTCATATTTAACAAAATGGTTCATTCCTGAAACTTCTATTTGCAACAAACCTTCACCTGAGAGGCAAAGCGGAGGCAATGTATTTGAATCAATCTTACCAGTTGAGCACCCGGTGCAAATAAATAATATCAATCCCCAGTAATAGAGGCAGGCAAACGCTCGACGATTCTTTGCTCCATTACTTCTAAGATCTCTGTTCTTTGATTTTCTTCTTTGCAATTTTTTAGCGCCTCGACAAAGTATTTCTGTGCTTCTAAGTCATTATTTAATTTTTGATACACAAGGGCAAGATGCTTAGTAATAATGACGTCAGACTTTTGGGAGCTCCATGCTTTTTTTATCTCAACTAATGCCTTCGAAAAATCACCAATTTTAAAAAAATACCATCCTAAACTATCTCGGATATAAGCATCATCAGGATCAATCTCTATCGCTTTTTTAATTAAAGAATAAGCTTTGTCAAAATCACTTTCATTTTCAAGAATTAAGTAACCAACAAAATTAAGGGCATGAGCGTTCATGGGATTTTCTTCAATTACGCCCATCATTAAAGCTATTGCGTCTTTATACCGCTTCACCTTATCAAACAAGTTTGCTAAGAAATATTTTTGACTTATATCAAGGCTTTTTAATTCTTCCATTTTTCCTACGGCCAACTCATACTTTTTGTAATGACCATAATAATAAGCCTCCGAAAAAGTTAAGGAGTTGATAAGCTTTTCCTGCTCTTCTTTTGAGATACGACCAATTGTACTTCTAATTTTTTGTATCTCTTTAAAATACTCCTGCTCTGAGATTGAAGAGACTAGCCCTCTTAAAAGCTTACTAATTTGTAGATTACTATCAAAAAACAGATCTGAATTATTATCAATTCTTGAGTAGTAAACGATAGCTGTATCAAATTTTTCAATTTGCTGATAAAGGGCGCCTAAATAATAGAGGATTTTGTCACTGTTAGGAGCGACAACAAGGACTTTTTCAAAAATATTTATCGCTTTTTTATACTCTTTTTTTTCAGTATACAGAATTCCAAGCTTAACCTTAAGATTAACATTAGAATTATCCTGCCTTATAAGCTCTTCAATATAAGGAATAATATTTTCGAAATCCTCTAGAATAAATAGTGATTGAACCAGTCTGTTAAGTATAACAATATTTTCTTCGTCCTTTTTCAGGTAGGACTTATAGACTTGTATCGCCCCTTCATAGTCTTCCGACTCCTCTTTTAATAAACCTCTGCCAAGGGCGGCTTGATAATATAAATTATCGACTTTCAGAGCTTTTTTAAAATACTTGTCTGAAA
>JAURQB010000014.1 GCA_030836365.1 Bdellovibrionota bacterium
CAATCCTTCACACATTTATAATTACCCCCATCTTTTTTATCTATGCGGCCAGACGCAGAGTACTGATACGACAATTGTTCAAGAGCACAACGAAGAGGAAAGAGCGTACTATCGGCTCAGAGAACTTCAAGAGCTTTATAATTGCACCACTCAAATGCAAGGTGAACAAAGTATATGCGTGAAAAGATATTACTCCCCGACAACGAGAGAACTTAATCTTATCACTGGCACAGACGATATTACATTTGAGGGGACTTACTCAGGCACGGCCGGTATGCCCAATCATTCCATCACCAAAATTATTCACGCAGAAGAAACATTATTTGAAGATAATGAAATCCTTGTTTCTAATTCCGTGGGAATTAATGGCGACGCAGGTCAAGTAAATCGTGGTAATGATAATTTTGATGATGTTGTGACGGTTACTCTGAACAACACGTTAACATCCAATAGTGAGCAACTAGATGAGCTTGCAATCTATTACCGAATTGATGGAAGCTGTGAATACATCAATTCATATCTCGCAAAATGTAAAAAATATTATCATCAGGGTGAAAATCTTGGAGAAACAACAGATCATTACCCTGCTTCAAATTATTTTAAACTTCCTTACTATGCAGACACATCACGAATGCTTACCGTTACTGTTGATGACGTTCCGAAAGTTGAATCCCTCGACTGGGAAGACTATGCTGATAGTGATCGCTATATTCGGTTCTTTAAATTTTCGGACACTGCACCTGACGGAAAAGATTTTTCGACTTTACATATTTTTGATGGCCAAAAAATTGTTATTCAATTCTATGTTGATCTTAATCAACATAACGTTGGAGTCAGTAAATACGAAGCTTTAAACCGCATCGATGAAATATGTCAATGTGGAGGCCCAAATTGTAAACTTCAAGAAGTATTTAGCACCAGCACTGGAGAGGTTATTGATTATCGATGTATCTATCCTCCGGGAGAAAATAACTTAAAGTTTGAGCAGAAAGTAATTGTTAGCTCAAAAAGTATTCCGCAACGATATTATGATGAAGACGGCCTAGGCCATGACACAATTAATATCAACACCCCGAAACAGGAAGAAAGTAATAAAGATTCTGTCGCATTTGAATACACTAGAGATGACCCTGTTCGGCCAAATAATGTTGATAACTTTATTGGCTTTAATGAAATCAATGGGACAATTTCTTATGATAACAGCAGCGCTCACCCACCGACAGTCCTCGAGCTGGAAAAAGGAACGATGTACGACATTTTTGTTGACCAAGGTACATTTAACACATGTATTAGCTGCGGCAATGATTATTATGCACGCTTTATTAAAAATCATCCCGATAGTTTTTTTAATCTAGGTGCGGGCTATCGTAGTAAAGGTACCGAAACTGACCCCTTTCGAAATACGGATTACCGCATGGATGACTTGCTTTTTGGACGGGCGTGTTTTGTTCCGGCGACAATGATTCCATTCACACACGACGATGATTCAATTGCCCAAGATCAACGTTTTGCCAGACAAGCAGCTCAGCATTTTCTCTTTGCCAACGGCTATCAACGTGACTGGTATGGATTTGACTATGGATCTATTATTGGCTCTTTTGATGGAGTCACTTGGTTCTCTGTTGGATCGCAAAGAAGAATCAAGGCCGACTCCCATCGACTCTACCTAGCAGTGAACTCATATTTTGGTGACCTTAACCGAAGTAATGTGTTCGTCGTTCATATAAATGAGGCTTCCCTCATCGTCAGTGCAGGAAGCCAAATCACGAGCGATGACGACTCAAATGGCACAAGCTGTCGCGAGTATCACCAGTGCGAAGTTGATTCTGACTGCGTCACTCAATTAGGCTGGGATTACGTTTGCGAAGATATAGAAAAGCTTTCTACTGTTTGGCCTGAATTTAATTCCTATGGCCAAGAGCTACCAACGAATGATCCTCAGAAAAAACTTTTTAAAGAAATTTTTTACGGAAAAGAAATTGGGAAGCGTTGTGTTTATCGCGGAAGAGGAGCTCCTTGTGAAACCGATTCAAACAAAACATCCGATAATACCTATTCATCTATTGATGTCGACAATGCTCCCGGACTTCATATGTGTGCGCCTAATTATCACTGTGCCGAAATAAATAATAATTCATTATTTAATAACCGTATTACTCGATACGCTCGTGGCCCTGCCTTTCAAAACGCGAGTGAAGATGTTGACGAAGAAGATTTAGACCTTGTTGGAAAAGGTGCAAGACTATTAGGTCGTCCATATAAATATAACGGAGATGAAGAAGTTTACTTACCCGAAGCTTATCAAAACCTTCGAAATAATAATGTAACAGCGCTCTGCCTTCCGGGAAAAGATCCTAGAACCTCTAAGTTTGGTACTACCTATTTTGAGCAACATTCCTTTATTCCAACCGATCCATCAAGTACTGACAGCGATGAATTTTTCATGGGCGATCAAATTAATGGAATTGGAATGACAATGGCCGTTCCGAATAGCAATGAGAAGAATTTTCTCAGCTGTGGTATTTTTAATTCAGATGGAAACTACTACCACAAAGAATCCCCCAGTGAAGACTTAACAGGTGGATCGACGACAGCAGACGAAATAAAAGCAGCTTCCCATACGCAGGCAACAACAACCAATATGCTTTCTATTTTTGAAGGGCCTGACTATACTGACTCTCCGATTATTAAAAATTTTGATACGGAATTTATTGAAGAGTTTTATTTTCAAAAAAATCGCTGCCTACGGATGCCTGGAAGCCCTTGCTTTAGCAATCTTGACTGCGCAATGAATGAAAAAATTGTGGATAAAACCCAAGTTGTTAATTCAACCACAGATGACTCCTTAACAGGAGATGATAACCTTAATCGATATGAAGTGGCCTTTTGGCAAAGTGAAATGATTTGCGGACAACGTCTATTAAAAGATAATGAGGATTATGAATTAAAAAATAATCGCTGCTGTCGTGATCATGACAACACTTTTTTATGGGCACAAGAGGCGCAGAGGAGCTCAAGATCACCTAGTTCAAACGAACCCGAAATAAATCTAAAAAATGTTCCTGGCTTTGACTTTAATATGCCAGAGACAACTCGTAATTCTCAAGTTGCTCTTTACAAGGATTTTTTTGACGATCGTGCGGATCATGCCGGCGCTGTTTATCCATCAACTGATGGTTGTGAAGATGGCTCATGTGGGTGTAGTAATCCCTCTGACTCTGGTTGCTTTGACATAACTGATGATATCGCTAATAATTCCGGGCAATGGCGAACATTACAAAGTCTTGGAAGAAAAATGTGCTGCTCCCAAAACTGGGTGAGAAACTTTCATGCAGAAATTGGCGGCGGACACGAATGGAGTGTTGATAAAAATCAACTTATTCCTAGCGAAAACTTTACGCAAATTAACTGGTTACCAAAGTATCATCCAGCAGATGAAGAAGGCCAAGAACAAGAACTTACTGATATTGGATTTATTGTTGATCCATTTACTTGCAAGGGATTAACTGCAACAAGTACATTTTGTATGCTTCGTGGAATTTCTGATCTATTGGCCGAGTCATATGAGGACTTTTTATCACGATTTGACCTCTTGGGAATTCCTCAAATTCCCATTCCAGCATTGGACAGCGACTTTCCCCAAACATTTGTAAAAGTAGACGAAGAGCAACGCATGCCTGATGGAGATAGCGACGAAGCGACAGAGGAATACATTCCCATTCCAGGAACCATTAGAAGAGTTCATGTTAATGATAACAATGATGGTGATAGTGAGACTGAAGCTATTAATTATTCAGCCTTTAAGGATGGTGATAATAATTATTTTTACTCCGCCGACAGTGACTTAGATATTTGGGCGGAAGATCACAACTTAAAAAAAATATACTCACGAGATGAATTTACTTGTTGCCTACCAGCAAATTCCGTTATCGAAAATGACGGTGACCCCTCACAGTGTTGCAGTGGTTATGCAGAAGACATACAGACGGCCACAGGCACAGAGAGGACTTGTAAACTAAAAGATCTCACTGATATTACTCAACTGCTCAATAAATATGTATCCTCCCTAGGAGAGGAAATTGGTATTGAAGAGAGTAACTTTGACGAAATAACGGGAAACCTGGATATGGATAAGTTATCAATGGATAATTTAATCTCGTTAGTTTGCCAAGCAGATTTATGTGGGTCTCGAGTCGTTGCGACGGGTATGGCCCATGGTATTTATCATACTCCAGGATTAGAAAATGACGATAGCTCTAAAGAGCTTCGATTCATTCAAAGTGAAAATGAAAAGGATGTTGGAGGGCTTTATGAAGCAGGTTTAAAATGGAGAACTCACCTTTATTGTTTTCCTATGGAGAGAGATAGCTCGTCAGGCCAGCCAAGTTGTAATCCCTCAATAAAAGTTCCTGAGCAACTTCTCATCCAACGATGCGACTGTGACTAATTGATGATTCGAGATAAAGTATTTAAAGGTAATAAAAGATAAAAATGGCCAGTATGATTCGGTAGACACAAAAAATACCAAGACCAATTTTTTTAATCATTTTTAAGAAAAAATGAATCGTCATAATTCCCACAATAAAACTAACACTCACTCCCAAGGCAAGCTCATAAAAATTAATCGCCCCTTCTAAGTCACCTATTTTCATTATTGCTCCAATGAAAATAATGGGCAGGCTAAGAATGAAGGAGAAACTCGCCGCCTCAGCGCGAGAGATACTCATCATGCGCATGATCGACAAGGTCGCACCACTTCTAGAAACACCCGGGAAGATCGCCATCGCTTGAAACACGCCGATAAAGATAGACTCTTTAATTCGCAATTGATTCAGTCGCTCGGGTAAATTTTCGATGCCTTCATGAGCATGAACTCGCTCCCGTTGGGCCGCAATAAAATCAGCACCAAACATAAAAAGCCCAAACAGAATTAAATTAAGCCCAATGGCGACAGGCAATCGGCCGACCGTTTCGCCGAGGTGCTTTCCACTGAGCGCGAGCACCCCAGTTACCACTGTTGCCACTATTATGTTAAATAAGTAGGCGCGCTTTGGCGTAATTTTCGCCGTCGGCGAAACCACACAAGAAAAAAGCTCTGTCACTAAAGGAAATATTTGGCGGTAAAAATAAACCAAAACCGCGAGTGCGGTTCCCACGTGCATCCATAAGTCAAAAGCAACACCAGGATCTTTCCAGTCTAAAAACTTGGGAATTAATGCCAAATGCCCACTGGAGCTGACAGGTAAAAACTCCGTCACCCCTTGAATAAAGCCATATAAAAGAGCAGATAGTACTTCTAAATGAGTCATGGACAATAGTGTCCCAAAATAAATGAACTTTTACCAGTTTTGAATAAAAATAGTTAGAAATCAAATAATTCAAATGCCTGCTCAAATACAGTATTTGTATCGCTTATCTCTAAGAGCTGTTCAGAAATATCCCCGGCGATACGACTCGCTTTTTCGGGGTGGGCAGTTCGTAGAAATGTAAGATCATCTGCTAGTTTTTGGAAATCAGCAAGACTTACAGAACTAGAACTCACTAAAGCTTGATATTTATCGACAAACAAAGAATCTTCTAAATCTAAAACTTGATTTTTAAATTGCGCCTTAAGCTCCACTGTGTTCGCATTCTGTAATTTATCGACTTTGCTATCAAACACATCAGTAATTTGTCTTGTCGACTTTTCTAAAGAAATTTCATCGCTCGCTTGATATATTTTTATTAAATTTTTTCTCCCACTTTCGATAATTGGTTGTTTTATATTTCCGGCCTTGCTTTGAACTGATACTTTATTGGCCTTGCTTTTTAAAAGTGCTCCAAACTCCACTTCAGGTGAATGTTTTTGTGAAACAGTATAACGAGACTTTACAGCTGAGACTGATCCATTTCTAACTCTCACGGAATGCAAGGACTCACCATTTGTAGAAAGTTTACCCTTTGAAAATTCATGAAGTGCTTCCGGTCCACTTAATAACTTTACTCTCACCTGTGGATGATGAGCTCGTAGAAATTCGTAATATGTTTTTGGTCGTCGATTACTAAATGATACTATTTGGCCATCGATAATCATAACCTCCAGTGGCTTATTATTAAATGTAGCTTCTATTGCCTGAGTTGATGCCTGACGAAGCTCTTCACTCGAAGTTTGAGGAGCGCCAGAATTGTCTAAGCTAGCATCCATCTCTCGGACAAGACTCTCTCCCGATGATTGAATAGTATGTTGCCTTTCCGTGAAATGAAAATCCACACTATCTTGACTGGGGACAATGTCTTTTAAATCTACATAATACTCGTTAGCTGCACCTTCAACAGTGGTCATTTTCGCCATTGCGCTTTGTTGACGAGTCGCACTCATTTCATGTGGAACTGGTAGTACCGCATTAGGATTATCAATGACAAGTTGACCTTCTTGAGCATAGATTGCGCTAATTGGAATATTATGAGTTCGTCCATTGGCACCTGATATTTTGATCACCATCGACTTACTTCGATCAGGTATGCCATTAAGTTTTGGTTGGTAATAATCTATAAAATTCCCAGAATAAACCTCCCCATTAATCGTCCTCAATAAAATTGGCGTATTTGGTTGAGCAGTCTCTAATCTTGATAATGCTCTCGTCATATTTGCAAGTTTACTCAATGAGGTAATGCATTTTACACCATCTTGCCTATTAACTCGGTGATCTCGAGGTGCTGAGAAAATTTCAATTGAGTAATATAAAATAGAAACTAAAACAATCACTCGCTTGAAGTGACACTCTATCACATTTCTTACTGACATACTTTAGCCTTTCTTAATAATGTTTTAATTTGAAATTCTGTCATCCCATGAGACTCTAAATGAATTACTTCATCGATGACATCATCAACTGCGCCTTCAAGGCGATATCTACTTTTTACAACCTGTCTCGTTCTCCCGATTGATCGCTCGAGTAGATGTTTTCTAAATCCTGATCTCAATCTTTTTAACAAAGGCACTCTGTCAGCAAAAGGATCATCAAGTTTTTGCATGAGCTCTTTCATTTGTTTCGCTTGATACGCCATCTCTGACTTGCCCATTCTGGAAGTTCTTCTTCGAGGTAGCGTAACCCCATAATCGCCCCCACTACTTTTAACAAGACTGTTGATCATGTGTGGAGTGGCGACGCCTGTAAAGAACATATCGACAGCGAGAAATACAGTGTTCCAATACAATGCATTTTTGGCTTCCTCACGGGCCAACTGGTCTGGCAAACAAGCACTAGATAATTGATCTTCAATTACTAACGTATCATAGGAGTGAGTGAACGCTTCAAGACTTAAACCAAATCCAACGGCTGCACTCCCAAAAGATGATATTGCCAGCATTTGTTCGCTAGCAGCTAGGGGATTAATAAGAGCAAGGACCGTCATAATACCAATATTTTTTGCAAAATCTTCACCCTCTTGGTCCTTAATCCGTTGTTGAATATTTTTCATGTAACGGCACATAACAAGATCAGTATCATCATTCCCACTTTTAACTTGATTTTTAAACTGCTCCATCAAGTCAGGCCGTTTTGCTAGCAATAATTGGGTAAAACTTTTATCCTCACAAAGACTCCCAATTGAGTTATCACTGAAAACAACTTTCAAAACGGATCTTCTTCTATTTTTATTTGTTTGATTCAATAAATGTTTAAACCTTTTTTTGAATACTCGACCAGCGCGAAGACCTTGATTACTTTGTTGTATTTTTTCTCGTCTCAAGCTAGCTAATTGTAACTCTTTAAACTCTTGCGCATAATCGGGGTCATTTTCATGCGGGTAAATTGATTTTATCTTTGCCATTAACCTCTTGGCGTCTTCTAGGCTGTCGATATTATCAACTTCGTCAAGGTTATCCCGAATCCATGACCCTGCAATTTCTTCTTCAAGTTCAAAAACTTGATCTGAGCCGTTTAGCTGTGAAAAGTGCTCATAGGCTTTTGCGGAATGAAGGTTTCCCTCACCACTTTTCATTTTTATCGATTCTGCAATTTCTGGATATTTTGAGATAATTTCATGAATTATTTTATTCAACCCATTTTTTTCTAATTTAACTTTACTGATGTATGTAGATGCCTCCTGGCAAAATAGTTGTTCACCCTTTGATGGCGTATAGGAGCTTCTGGCCATAC
>JAURQB010000209.1 GCA_030836365.1 Bdellovibrionota bacterium
TAACGTGGGTTCCGGTAAAAGCGAAAGCCGCAAAAAGGGTAGGCGAGGCCTTTGATTAAACCGACGGGGGCATTAAAGTTAAATCTGTTGGTATTAGTGAGTCCATCTTGATGAGTAAGTGTGGCCGTGATCGTTTGCCCAGATGTTGTCAACGCTAGTTTTTCCGGACAATTCGTAGCGCTACTTTGAGCAGCGTTAAGTGTGTAATTTCCATCGATTGTCGCATTTGCTGTAAATGATTGTAATAACACGCTTATAAATAATATTGATAAGATAAAATTAAGCTTCATAAAATTCCCCTTCACTATCTCATATGACTACGTTTAGCTGGGTGTTTTGGCCAACCAGCGTGAAAAAAATTCACCGTAATTCGCCAAAAGGTACCGCGTACCTAAGTGCAAAAGGTACGCGGTACCTTTTGGCGATTAGCGGTTACGGCGATTTTCCGGAACGCGCATGAAGCCTTTTTTTGCTTGCTGCATATGGCGCTTAATGCGCTCATAATTTTCACGTGACTTCGGACTTTGCGCGAGAAAACTCACACAATCGCCAAGAATAATTTGCGCCTCAGGCATCCCAATTTTTTCCACCGCTTGAGAGCAGGCAACAGCTTTCATCAGGGCGTAAGGGGCCGCGCTACCAATATCCTCACTGGCAAAAATCATCAGACGGCGGCAAATAACCATTAAATCTCCGCCTTCAACAAGAAGGCGAGAAAGCCATTGATTCGACTCCTCAACTTCACTGGCGCGCATACTTTTAATCAGCGCGCTTAATAAGTCGTAGTGACGAGTCTTATCGTAAATTGTCTCTGGTGCTAATCCTTTGAGCGCAGCCTCCACTTGGTCTTCCGCTAAATCCTTTATTTGCTCATAAATTAAAAATGCTTTTCTTGCGTCTTTTAAATCTAGTGAAGCAATTTTGTGGGCAAAATTTTGTGAGCAGCTTTTTTGTTTGAGGAGGATTTCTTCGACTTGTTCAATACTCAAGGGGTTTACTTTTATGGCCATCACACGAGACATGATCGCGCGGGTAAAAAATGTGTAGGGGTTTTCTGTTGTGGAGGCAATCAATTTAAACGCTCCACTTTCAAGAAAGGGAAGGAGAAATTCTTGTTGCTTTTTATCCATGCGGTGAATTTCATCAACACTGAGGATGTAGGTTTCGCCACTCATTTCTTGATTTATTTTTTTTAGTTCGCTTAGCGTTTGCGATACCGGGTTATAGTGACGGACGGGAAAATTAAGGGTTTGCTCGATACATCTGCAGATCGTCGTTTTTCCACAGCCTGGCGCTCCATGGAAAATAAAATGTGCACTTGGGTTTTCTAGGAGTGGAGCAATTTGTTTAAGTGCTGATTGTTGCCCAATAATATGTTCAAAGGTCGTTGGCCTGGAGTCAGATAAAAAACCAGGTTTAGTAGAAAACAGTGATGCTTGTTCTTGCATGTTAAATAATCCTTAACGCCAAAAGGTACGCGGTACCTTTTGGAAAATAAGGGAAACAATCCCAAATATTGCCAAAAGGTACCGCGTACCTTTTGGGGACCTTTTGGGGAGTAAATTAATTCTGTTTGATTTGCGCGAAAAATTATCAACCAAAACAAATGTCATTTTATCAATAGACTTTGTTGCAGCGCCATCTGTTTAGAATGTTTAGGTTTATTCACTTTCTCATTAAAAATAGTTGACCCGTCTACATAATTTATTGATGGGGAGGAAAATATTAAAAAAAAACAAGAACTTACCGATAAAAGGACCAAGAAATTTCTTTTGTTCAAGGGGGTCGTGGTGAAACGACTTAATTATTTTTGGGGATTCGTCATCTTCGGCGTGGTGGCCGGGGCCATTTTTGTCGTAAATAAAAACGCACGGCAAAGTGATCTGTCCCGAGCAGAAATCGTTCGCATTCTTCATTCAAAAAAAATCGAACTTGTTTTTCCGCGCAACTATGAAGACGTCTCGGTAAGTCGCCCTAGTGAAAAACTTAATTATCGTTGGCAAAAATTAAATGACAATAAACTTAATGATGATTTGCTTGAGTATCAGGTTCGCGTAATTTCACCTACAGGGGAATTACTCATTGATGAAGTGACTGATGAGCTGAGTTTATCACTGCGAAACCTCTCCGCTGAAGGAAATTATTCATGGCAAGTGACGCCCATTTATGACGGAGTAATGGGAAAAGAAACGACGGCAAGTTTTAATGTCGCGCACCCAGAGCTACCATTTTATGGTGACATTGAAACCCCAATAACTTTAAACGGGACAATTCAAGCTAATGGAGACGTTCTATTTGAAAACGGCCAGCCGTTTTATACAATAGGATGGCTTGATCAAAAACAATCTCCTGATGAAAAATATTTAATTGAAATTTCTAAAAGCACCGGTTTCCACTCACTCCATCAACGAACATTTTCAACAGAAAATTTTTATTCTTGGAGTGATGACGAAAATGGAAAATTTTATTTGCGGGTGACAAGAGTATCTCCTTTTGGAAATCTCAAAGGCACATCGAATACTGTTGAAATAAATGTTCAAACTATTTATCCGCTACCAACAATTGTTAAAAATATACAACATAAAAAACGTATCGTTAAAAATCGCTTGCGCCGAAAAGGCACAGGCAAGAAAATTGCTCGTCGTAAAAAAAGAGTTAATAGAAAACCGGCATCGATCGAATCTCAATTTGAGTGGAAGTGGAGTTATTTAATTCCCAAAGAAGTGATGCTCTCACTTGGACAAGGCTCGATCGATTTTAATCAATCGAGTGCGACAACTGATGCGAATACAAATTTCTCTGTTCAAAATATTGGCCTAGATGTGCGCTTCCAAGAAAGTGAAGACTTCTATGTGGATGTTGAAGCGATGATGCGATCAACTGACGTTAATAGCGGCGGAGAGTTTTCTGATTCTTCTATCTCTCTTCTTGTTGGAAAAGAGTGGGGTCTTGATTTTGCTGGTATGTCTGTCTTGGCCGGAATTGGAGGCCGCTACAGCAATGTTAATTATTTTGAGCAGAACTTTTCAACCGACGTTGAAAGTAAGCAAGACAATATTTTTAGTGCGACCGCTCAAGCCGGAATTATTGCACCAATTGGTGAGAGTATTGTGAATAAGCTTCGAGTGATTGTTGATATGGGAGCGCTAAATCAATATGGCGTTAAGTACAATGGGCGATATAAATTCGCGGACAATAAGTGGTTTGTTGATTTTAGCGGAGGCTATTTTGATGGCACTTATAAATTAACAGATGAGTTTAATGAAAAATCGGTGGATCGATCAGAACTTCAACTCTTTATGGGTGTTGGACATAGTTTTAAATAAATAAAGAAGAAATTAATAAGATAAAAAACAGGTGAACGTATGAAGTATCTTAATTTAATTACACTAACTATCTTGGCCATGCTGGCCGGTTGTCTTGGTGGCGGTGACGCCGAAATCACGGTTGAAACAACCAAAAAGAAAGACCCCTTTCAAGAGGTTAAAGATAGACAGAAAAATCAAGACTCAGACTCTGACTCTGATGACATTACGGATATTTTTGAGCGAGAACAAGTTGATCCCGTCATCACACTCGTAAGCCCAAGTTATTCACCTGCTTCGGCGAGCGAAATTGTTATTTCAATTGAAAATGGTTTGGAGAGTGGCGATATTCTTGGCGTTTTTAGTGACTCTAGTTGCGAGAATGAAATTACTGATCTTCGTCAAACAATTAGTTCTAGCGATCCAATTGAAGTGACTATTTCTAACATTCCTTTAGGGAGTTATACATATTATCTGCAAGTTACTAACGGAGAGGATTATCTTAGCAATTGTGTAGAAGGAAATTATTTATATCAATACGATGATATTTCTCTCGTCGGAAACTTCCCCTCTGAAGGCCCTAGAATAATTAGTTTTTTAATTGGAAACTTAAAGGAAGGGGAAAAAGTAGAGTTTTTTGCTGATTTTGATCCAATCGCTCATGATGAATTTTTGATTTCCTCCAATGACGTGGATTTAGGTAGTAGAGAAATAGAATTGTCCCTTCAAAGTTACTTAACGACTCAAAGTTATAATATTAATTACA
>JAURQB010000210.1 GCA_030836365.1 Bdellovibrionota bacterium
CTGCCTTGTATCCGGCCAAGAATTCAGAAAAAACATTTTCCTGGTACTCTTTGACAAAATCAATACTGTAATAAGGAATATCTAACTTTTCGCAAACAAGCTCAACATCTTTAAACTCGATACTCGATTGACAAACCCCACGCTCATCAAGTTCTTCCCAATTTTTCATGAAAAGCCCAATGACATTTGCTCCTTGCTCTTTCAAAATGGCCGCCGTCACCGAGCTATCAACTCCGCCAGATAGGCCAACAACAACAGTTTTTCCTGCGAGATCATTCGGGTAATAAGGTGTGAATTTTTTTGTCTCTTCCATCGTGGATTGTGGATAACAAAGTTATAGGCTTAAATCAATAATCACCTAAAAAATGAGGACTATTTACACCGGATAAAGGAATTTTATCACTAGTGAAAACAATAGTTTAGCGCCGAGATGATAATGATAAAAGTTAATACTCTCTACCGTATCAGAGATTTGATGGATTACTTTCTCTTGATCACTTTCACTTAGCCCCATGAGGGTCACAGATGCAATCGCATAATCAGTAAAAGGCCCAGCATCGCTTCCCGCGTAGGAAGATAAAACACGCTTTATTTTTACCTCGGGCACCAGGTTGTTTACCTTCGATAAATAATTAGGTTGATTAAGAACGCTCGCCTGGCCATGTAGTTCAAATTCTCGAAGTGATGAAGAATTAAATAATTTGGAAATCATCAGTCCGTTAATATGATAATAATTTTGATCACCACTTGATTTTAGGTATTGAGAAACAAATGCATGGGCCCCCAGGTTTCCAAACTCTTGAAGATCAAAAAAGACAACAATGACATCAAAAGGTAATTGAATTTTATTCAGAACTTTAATTAATTCTAAGAGCGCAACCACACTACTCGCATTATCATTCGCGCCAAAAAATTCTCCATTGTGAGAAATACTTTTGTTTTTAAGTTGCCCAATAGAATCAATATTGGCCGAAACAATGAGTGTTTTCTTGCTACTATTACCAGATTTTTTCCAAATATAATTAGTGAATTTTTTCACTTTTATTTTTTCGTACTCTTGAGAAACATTGTTAACAAAGGAGCGCCATTTTTTGTAAGTAGGAGAATTCGAGCTAAAGTTTCTGGCAACTTTATCGTTAAATTCTTTATCCAAGTTTTTTTTCGCCCACGAAACATCTGGAACATAACTCTGTCTATCAAATGAAACTTCATTTTCTCGTGCAAATTTTAGAAAGAATTGATCAATTTTAGAATGCCCAGAGCTTTGATAACTTCTACTCGGATAAGTATCTTTCAAAAAATTGTTTAATTCTCTCTTGAGCGTCTGAGGAGATATCAAATCAATAATTGATTTTTGCAAATAGTAGGTGTCCGGTTTTTTCATTCTCTCGGAAAGAATTGATGAGTTGGCTTGATTGGAAACAGTAAATATAATGACTAATAAAATTCTAAAACTCAAAGTCTAGGACCTTTTTATTTTCATTATTTTCCTTTTTAATATTAAGAAACTTAACTTCATATTTAACTCTTCCACTTCCTAAAACACTAAGACGTCCTCCAATTAATTCCTCATAAATTGTTACGTGCGTTCCACTAGGAAACAGCTTATTAATTCTTTTTGTTAGAACAATTAAGCAAGAATTATTATTTTTGAAATGAATTATCCCCTCATGGGTTTGCGGACTGGCTTCAATCTTAATGATGATAGATTTTGGTTTAGTCAAAACGGCAGTTTTTCTCAAAGCAACATCATTTAAAAAAATTCTCTTACAAAATATATTTGCCCGTTTTTCTATGTAAACATTTCCATTGTATCGATTAACATCAACAACAACGTAATCACTTGGTGGAGTTGTTGGGTACAAGTTCCCAACAACCTTTTTTCCAAAGTTTTGTAAATGCAATCCTTCATGTGTTCCCACACTCAAATCATCTTGATAAAAAACAATATTTCCAGACTTGAGAAGGGACCTCGATACATTTTTTTGAATATATTGATCAAAAGAATTTCCCTCTAAACAATCAGAAAATTTTCGCTCCTCTGCCCCATCCCAATTTTGACGGTCAGCAATTTTTCGTACTTCTGATCTTCTTAAGTCCCCCAAAGGTAAAATAAGTTTACTTAATATTTCTTGTGGAACCTTTGCGAGATAAAAGGACTGGTCTGACTCCATTTCATTTGCGGCATTTAGAAAGTAACTCTTCGTCGTCTGACTAAAATGAACTTTTGCATAATGCCCGGTGGAAATAAAATCTGCGCCCAAATCTTTCGCCTTTTGACTTAGAAGAGACAGTGTTAATTTTGCACAGTTAAAACAAGGGTTATTTTCGGCCGTCTTTAAGCGAAATGAAACACACGTATCTATTACCTGATCTCTGAACTCATCAAATGAATGAAACCCAAGATGTTGTATTCCAAGTTTTTGACAAAAACTTTTAATCTCTTTTAAGTTATCAATATTACAACGATGAGTGAGCTCATCGGTAGGAGATGCACTAGCATGGTCATTAAGCTTAGAAGGGTGGGCCGCGTATTGAAAAGTAATACCAAGGACCTCATAGCCTTGACGGTTGAGCAAATAAGCCGCGACCTGCGAATCGGCGCTATTAGTTAATCCAACAACAACTTTTATTTTCTTCTCTTTAGCCTTCAATCGAACCTCTTTCATGATTCCCTATGGAAATTATCTCACTAATCAAAATAAATGAAAGTATTTAATTTAAGACCGATGAGAGCTTCGTGAATAAGAACAGTATTATAAGAATAAACAAAATTGGATTAGACTACCCTGCCCTCGCGCTGAAAATCTTGTCATCATTAAAAAAAGATCAAGATTCATTAAGAAATTCTTATTCTCTATTTATTGGCAAAAATAACCTATTTTCGAATCTCACCATAAAAGAAAACTTCCTCCATCAATCAAATCTCGAGAATATTGACGAGATCAAACAACTTATAAAAAGTAATGCCCAAAGACGTTATCTGGATGAAACAATATTAAATTTTCAAAACTTCTACCCTAACCAGGTACCAAAAGAAATTATTATCAGTGCATCACTGTTGTCGGCACTCGTTAAAAACACTGATATCGTCCTGTTTACATGGTTTAATGTAATATCCGAAGATGACATAAACATCGCAAAAACAATAATAGAAGCTCTAAATGAAAAAACTAAATTTTTTGATATTGATCAAAAAATTAATGCCCTACAATCTCCTGCAGAATCAAACGAAAATAGCATAAAAGCGGCATAGAACTATTTGACACACGTTTAATTTCGATAGGATAATTGCGCCTGGAGAATTTATGACTAGGCAAAATCAAAAACTTAATTTCATTGACTTATTTTCCGGTGCTGGTGGTTTAAGCTGCGGACTTGAGATGGCAGGGTTAAACTGTTTACTTGGTGTCGATTTTAATAAAGATGCAATTGAGACCTTTAAAAGAAACCACCCAAAAAGTGAAGCTTACTGTGGAGATATCACTAAACTTAAATCAAAAGAGATAAAAAGCTTAATTGGCAAAAACAAAGTTCACCTCGTCGCAGGAGGGCCACCATGCCAAGGTTTCTCAACAGTTGGAAAAGGAAATCCAAAAGATCAACGAAATCAATTATTCAAACAATTTGTTAGAGTTGTAAAAGACTTTGAGCCTGAATATATAATCATGGAAAATGTAACTGGCTTAATGGCAAAAAAAAATGAAGCTGCATTAAAGTCAATAATTAAACTTTTTAATAGGCTTGGTTACAATATTGATGTCAATATCCTTTCTGCACACCAATATGGCGTGCCAGAAAAGAGACGCCGCACAATATTTCTCGGAAGTCGTATTAACAATGAAATAAGCTTTCCCATGGTTACTCATTTTGATCAACCTCAAAAAAAATCTCATCAATATATAAAAACTGTCGGAGACGCACTTTCTAATCTCTCGACGAAAAATGGTCTAACTCATAACCATGATGTCCAGCTCGCGGAAATCAAAAGTCCTGTCGATAAAAAGAGAATTCAGCGCATCCCGGAGGGCAAAGGGATCAGGTATGAAAAGGATGAAAAACAATATCTAACGAGATCCTTACTTCTTGGAATCGATTGGAAAAACATGCCTGAAAGCCGATTGAGACAGACGAAGTACCAACGCCTCGACTCGTCAAAACCCTCGCCAACGATAATGACACATCGACATAACTATTATCACCCTAAAGAGAATCGCTTTCTTACCCAAAGGGAAGCGGCCAGCATACAAAGTTTCCCAAATAATTTTGTCTTTGCGGGCTCCGTAACCTCACAGTGGAGACAAATTGGAAATGCTGTACCTCCTCTACTAGGTAAAGCCTTAGGCCGGTCAATAAAGTTAATGTACAAGAACTCTCAGAAGAATGTTAAAATTATCCCAATAGATTTGTTAAAAAAAGAGATGATCGAAAAAAGGGGGAATGCATTCAAGTACTTCGAGAGGCAAGAAAGCTCGCACTAATCGTTATATGCTCTTATTCGCTAACAGCAACCTCCTCCACGAGGAGTCTTTGCATAATTAATAAGGCAGTTCTTTCTGTAGAAGAAGACAGTATTGGGGTGAGAGTCTATCAAGTTAACAAATGTAGTGATGAAATCCAAAAAACAATTTTCGAGACAAAGCAATTAATTAACATCACTTCCAAAATTTTTGATGGAAAAAATGTCATTATTGGCCAGGAGTTACACGATTATTTAATTAATTATTTTGAAAAAATTCTTAATGGTCTATCTAAAGTAAAACTGAATCAAAAGTATATTCTTGTTACAGATGTGGTGAGGATGGCACAGGATGCATCCTCTTTCATTAATAATTTAGAAAAGAGAACAAAAGTTAAAGTTTTTGATAAAACCAGTGAGCAAACTATTGATATGGTCTCACTTTCTATTTTAAATCGATTAAAAAAACAAAACGAAGACAAAACTTTGCTTGATGACTCATTGACACTATTTAATCTTACTAAAAGAAAAATTTTACTAAAAAAAATCCCTCGTCCATTTAGATTAGAACAAGATTTTTTATTACAACAATTTTCGTCTATCACACTCGAAAAGTTTATTAAAAATGATATTTTCCAGTGGGGAAAACTTAGCCTTAACAAATCGACAAACCCAATAGGCAGCATAAAGATAAATAAAATTATCGAAACTTATTTGGCCTACCTTCCAAAGAAAATCCCTGATTATTTCTTAATTAAGAAAAATTTATCCCAGCTCAATAATAAAGCGACCAAAAAATATGTTAATTACACAAACCAAGTTATGGACAAAGAGATATTGAAATATAAAGACTCGCTTATTATAACTGGTGACACAATGATTGAAAGTTTAAATGCATTAAAAATTAGAGGAAGTTGGATTAGAAGGGATCACCTAAAAGATAAAATATTATCTTTTGCCTCTAAAACAGACTCAAGAATTCCTTCGAAAGACCCACGCTATACCGTCATTAACCTAGTATTACTTTACGGCCATATGACAGTTTTGGGTTTTGAGCGAGGATTCATCCTCCCTTCGAGTTTCGAAGAAGGCTTTCTTCTTCACCCAGGGTATCACTGAAAAGGAACAAATTATGCCTTCGACAGAAATGTTGGTCATTCTTATTTATTTATCGTTAGTTTTTACGATTGCTTTTCTCTCTAGAGCAAAAAAAATATAAAATCTGTCTCTAAAACGCAAACACTTCAAGATGAATATTTAGCCTCAAAGAGTATTTCAACTTTTGAATCATTGTTTTCAATTATTGCAACAGAAGTAAGTGCGTTAACATTTATTGGCATTCCTGCATTTGCTTTTGGGCTAGATTTTAGGTTTATCTATTTATATTTTGGCGCAATAATCGGCAGGCTATTTTTAGGATTACTCTATCTACCAAAATTCTATGGCAACCACACAACAATTTATGAACGAATCACCGAAAATAAAAAAGGTCGAATGGTCATTACTCTCGTCTACATGATCACAAAAATACTCAGTATAGGGGTTCGGTTATATTCCGGGTCAATTCTTATTGCTGAATACTTCAACATTGATATTTATATAGCAATTACCGGCCTTAGCATCTTGACGATGATTTACACCATGATTGGGGGCTTAAAAGCTGTTATTAGAACGGATATTATCCAAACCTTAGTTTTTATTTCAGGTGGAATTGCTGCACATTTTATTATTCCACAGGTGGCCGGAATGGATTGGTCAACGATGATGCTTGCAGGATTTGAAAATAATAAAATAATCACATTGGAGTGGAGCTATCTCTCTGTCATCACCGTGGGATTTTTTGGCGGGATCATTTTTGATATGGCCACTCACGGAGTAGACCAAGACTTTGCTCAACGCCTTCTATCAGCAAAGAGCTTAAAGTCTGCTCAGCGATCTATTATGAGCAGCTCATTTTTATCAATTTTCGTCGGACTCTTATTCTTATCAATAGGTACACTTTTATGGGTATATCATCAATCTTCACCATTAGGGCAGGATGTAAAAATTGATTTTGTTTTTGCTAAATTTATTACCTTACACTTTCCACCCGTCTTGAAAGGTTTAATGCTCTCCGGAGTACTCGCCGCAACCATGTCCACTTTAGACTCAACAATAAACGCTCTTAGCTCTTGTATCACCTCGGACTTTTTTCCCGACCGTTCGACAGAAAATATTTCAAAATGGATGAGGTTCGATGCAATTGCCATTACGCTGACACTAGTTGCTGTTAGCTTTCTTGCGAGCAAGTCCGATCACATTCTAACTTTAGGGCTTAAAATTGCATCGTGGACTGGTGGATATCTGCTATTTTGTTTGACCATCTCACTTTTCACCAACAAAGTACTTAACCTTAGAGATTATATTATTAGCTATATAATAAACCTAGTCGTTATCTACTTGGCGCATATTCAAGCCGGGACTGCTTGGCAATGGAATACGGCCATCAGTTTTTTAAGCAACATTCTCATTTTTATGATGCTAAAGCGTGAATCTAATCCTCAAATTTAACCGATAAAATTTGATAAGCCTCTTCATGCGAGCTGATGACCTTCGCCTCCTTTGGCTTTTGCTTTCCTTTGAGATATGGCGATTCAAAAACTAAAGTGTCGATTCCTAGAGAATATAAAACATCTGAGTACTTATCTCCTATCATCAAACTTTTTCTGTAATCAATATTATACTTCTCTCCAGCAATTAGTGCCATTAAAGGGTAAGGCTTTCGAAGTAAACTATCTTTAGCGAACTCAGGAACTGTTGCTTTTTCATGATAAGGACAAAATAGATAATCATCAATAAAGGCGCCTTTATTTTGTAGGGATTCAGAAATATGCTGATGAATTACATGCAACTGATCCTCATTAATAAACCCTCGAGCAATTCCACTTTGATTAGTTAAGACGATAACAGGAATTAATTTCTGATTTGCAAGTTTAATGATTGGCACAATTTCATCAAAGATTTTGATATCGTTAACTGATGAGGGATAACCACAATCCTCATTAATGACTCCATCTCGATCCAAAAAAAGTGCACCTGTGTCTTGAGAAAAAGCGTGAGTTATCATTAGTCTTGAAATATTTGAGCGAAGAAAAGCATCGATATTATCGTATTTTTCTGTTGGGTCTTCATAATTATTAGTAAAAAAAGCTCCTCCGACATAAAACATTTCATCAGAGGTTTCGGCTTCAGGTTTAATCATCAACTTTTCATTTTCATAGGAAACGGAATGATAACTAGAGTCATACTGGCCAGAAAAAATTCCGGTTGATTCTAAAGGCCTTGGTATATCCAAAATCGGTAGCCCTGCGACATTTGTCACTAGGTAGAAGCTTGAGTTTCCGGGAGAAAATGATTCATTCAATTTGATAACGTTATACTCATGTCCAAGTTTAAGAATGTTATCTATCTTTGCTAAAAAAGAAGGTGTTTTAGAAGTGCACTCTTCGATATATATTTTCATCAAAATCTCCTCATAGATTAAGGCCCTTGATCATCATCTTTAAACTTTACTGAGCAATTTACCTTCATACTAGGTGCAAGAAATGAATTCATTGGTTTGACTCTGATCTGCAAGGTTAGTTGATCTAGCTCAATAAAAAACGATGTATTTCCCGTGACATCAGATATCTTTATCTTTTGAGTATCTGTAACAGCTGCATCATGTACAGTCATTCTTGGCGTGGAAAAGTTCGCATCATGTACAAAGGAATACACTTTCATCTTCGCCTGGCCAAAACCAAGTAAAGGTTTAAGCGACTCATGAAACTCTTTTGATTGATGTTGAAACTGCCAGGAAAAAACATGATGAGCCTCTTCAATACACTTTCGATAAAACTGAAAGAGTAAATTACGCAAGTCTTCTGGCAGCTGGCCTGGACGATCGGAGAGGTTATACTCTTTTAACAATTCAGAAAAAGTTATCTCTTGTTCACACCTGTCAAAATACTCGTAAAAGCTTATTTTAAATTGATTGAAATAGAGATCGACCTTTTTATTTAACTTATCTTGTAATATTGAATTATTAAAATATTTGCTAAAAATACTTTTAATCCCTGCACTTTTAGAATTGATAAAGGAATTACTTTTGATCAATTTGATGCTCACCAAATCATGACAAGAATCAGCGACCACGACAATATCAGCTTCTTTAAAATTACTTTTATCTGCGAATTTTCCAGTTAACAAAATTTGGTCGAATTTCAGTTTATAATTTTCTCGATAATGGTTTGAAAAAATAAGACCTGCCTGCTGAATATACTGGTAAGATTTTAGATCATTAATTCGGAGGTAATTTTCATACTGCTGAATCTCCGCAATCGTCATATCACCCAATTCACGAAAAAAGTTAGCCTGGTGGCCAGTAGACTGCGCCAAGTTAAGCGCGCAACTGAACTCAAGAAGCCTGCCTCTTATCTCATTTAAAAAAGCGTTCTCACTTTTCTTCTGGTTTGTGATATTTTGTGTTTGTGCCATAAATACGGTGATTGTATCCTAGATATGAGTTTTTGCACAAATTATTAGGGCCGACAGATGATAAATAAAACAATTGTTGCACTTGACCAAATGAACAAAAAAGAAATTTTTGAAGCCATCAATACGCTTCATGATTTTGAATACTTTAAGTTAGGTCTAGAAATTTTTAATCAGTATGGACGAGATTTTATCCATGAGTTTATTGAAAAAACCAATAAACGAGTTTTTTTAGACCTAAAACTTCACGATATCCCCAAAACTGTCGAATGCGCCATCAAAGGGCTTGAAGGATTAAAGGTTGATTTTCTCACCATTCACTTATCTGGTGGAAGACAAATGATTAGATCGGCAATGAGTGCTAAAAATCAATACTTACCAAATACCAAGGTTTTAGGAGTGAGTTATCTGACCAGCCTTGGCGAGTCAGACTTTAATGAAATTTATGGAATAAAAAATCATCAAGTTAATGATCAATTCAAGCGGATATTTACACTTGCAGCAGAAGAAAAAATAGATGGACTCATCAGTAGCCCTCATGAACTCTCTATAATTAAGTCAATTGAAAATAAAGTAGGCCATCAATTTATTAAAATAACCCCAGGAATTAGGTTTCCCCATTCAAATAGTAATGATCAAAAAAGGTTTATGGGACCAGCGCAAGCATTTGATCATGGGGCAAATTATATTGTGATGGGCAGGGCCATCACGAAGTCTGAAAATATTTCTGAAACAATTAAAATATTAAAAGAAATTTAGAGCGCCCAGTATTCCTCTTCTAAGCAGTCTTCTTTATAAGGTAGACCTCGGCTTAGGCGAGGACTGTTTTGCTTAAGAACCTCATATGAAACTCTGTTACAATATTTACATATTTGGTGTATGGAGCTGTAGGTTAAACATTTAAACTTGTGCTTTGAAGAAGTTGAACATTTCTCTCGGTGATAATCGTTTGCCGCTAGATCATGAAGTAATGCACTAAGTGCTGCATCACCTGCTCCATTGGTATTTTTTATCATTGTGGGCCCACCCAAAAATGGGTTGATGTGTGTATAAATTTTAACTGGGCTTTTACAATCTTGTTTTAACATCGCCCTAGAATATTCATATAAATTATATTCAGAAATAGTTTTGCTGTGAATGTTATCTTTCGTCTGACGAAGATTTTCCTCATCACAATGTCCACCGACATATAGACCACGCGCGCCAACAGTTAAAAGAGATAGATCCGACAATTCTAAACTTTTGTCCAAAAGCAATAGCGGATCATCAAGCTCAAACAGACTTTTGAATTCATCAAAGTTACCGGCCAGTATGTTTACCTTGTCCTTAATTAATTTTTTGAAGAACTCCCTTTTCTCTGCAATTAGAGAACTCGTGCCCATACAAAGAACTACTGGAACATTCATTTCTTTTGCAACATTGATGGCCTTCATTGTCGCTTGAAATAACGAACTATCATCGGCCCTCAATAAAAAAGCACTGACAAGTAAAGCAGAACTTCGCTCAATTATCTCTTCATTAATGAAGTCCTCGGTGAGCTCATTCATAATTCCTTTACTTAAGACAAAGCTTCGCTCATTATCTGGAGTTATTAAACACAATGCCCTTCCCATTTTTCCAGGGAATGGCTTAAGATAACTAAAATCTACGTGGCTATTTGTTGAGCAAATATATTTGAAGGCATAATCACCAACTGAAATATTTTTACTTATTGTACCAAAAGCAACACTTCGGTTATCTGACAAAACCGAAAAATTATGAAGAGTATTTCCAATTGCTCCACCGGCAAACTCTCCCGCAACTACCACTGAGTCATCAAAATTGCTGATAAGCCCATCAACAAATTCATCAGAGCAGACAATTGACTCACCTTTTGGAATATCATGTTTCACTAAAAAGTCTTCGGGGACGTGTACTTCAATATCGACGATGAGTTGATCAACACCGACAATGTAGTTGCCACTTTGGTTTTCGTGGGAATATTCAAATGGAACTCTACCTTCACTATTGACTGGAAAATAGTGTTTCGTTTTACGGCTCCCTGGGAAGCGCATAGTGGATCTCCTTGATTTTTATGCAGTCTGTCTAACAAACATAAAATGCTTTTAAAAGTAAAAATTTAGGACATAATAGATTTAACAGGTTTTTTTATGAGTAATTTTAAATACTTAACTATTTTAGTCTTTTTTTCTATTTTTTGCATTGACCTGATGGCCTCACAGGTTGCTATTGTTGTCGCAAAAAAAGCAATTATCTACGCCCACCCTGACCTTACTGGCCCTCTTGGCGTGATTACAAAAGGCAAAAAGCTACACGCCTCAGAGAGCATTGTGTCCAACGGCAAAGCACTTCCTTTTCAATTAGGAACGAAAGTCGCATTCATCTCACTTGACGATGTAATTACAGAAAATGCTCATCATGTTCCATTAGGTAAAACACCTAAAGAAGATGTTGAACATGAGGTTGTCAACTACTTTGAAAGCAAGCATGAAAATAACTTCACAAAAGATAATTACTTTATTTTAGAAGCTGGAAAGACCTTGTTTCTTCAAGGAGACTGGGTAAAGTTTAATGAGTTTATATCAGGAGAGAAACCTGAATTAGCTCAAGATATTTCAATTTACGTCCAACATCGCCCTTCAAATCTAAGCCACTATATTGCCGTGGGATTAAATTACTTATATCAAAACTCACAAGAGCTATATTTGTCAGCTCCAATTCTGGTTGCTGATTTGTTTCTCTCTCCATTGAAAAATGATCTTTTAAGTATAGACTTGGGGTTTTCCATTTATGGCACAGGGGATTTTCAAATAAAAGCAGGGCAACCAAAGAAACGCTTTATAGGTAGTTTATTTGGGGCCGGGCCTAAAATTAATGTGCGTTTTTTTCCCAATAAGTTTATAGGCTTTCACATATCGGCCAGGTATCAATATTTCAGACTACTCAATCTTGAAAATATGGAGTTCCCTGGTGTCGGCACGAACATTACTCTAGATGAAATGAACAATGCATCTGTTCTTGTTGGGCTAAGTATACAGCTAATGTAGATTTTTTTACTCCTTTTTTAATGCCTCTTCTAGATAGTGATCCATTTTCTCCTCTCTAGTACCAAAGTCCATCGCCTCGAGCTCTTGATAGTTTTTCATTTCCTCTTGCTCCAATTCCATTCGCCTTTTCTCATCTTCCTCAGCAAGATTTTTTATTTTATTCAAGATATTATCATCTTTTGCAATTTCTTCTTTTTTAGAAAATGTTTGCTTGTATCTTTCAATAGCGTATTTATAAAGAGGTCTTAATTGCTCTTTCGTGTCATCACTCCTTTCAAGGCGTTGAATCATCTCTTTTAAAAATTTTTGATCATCTTGATGGTGAGACCAGGCACTAAGTAAAAATATTAGACCGTCATGACCGATTTGATCTTTATATGAAAGGGTTCTATACTCGCCATAAATGGCAACACTAGCATCCTTATTAGTTTTCAAAAATTTAATATTGTTTAAAAAAAGAGACCTAACTTTCTTACTCTGAAGATTCCAATCTTTAAAGTGAAGCGCCATGCTATAAATCACTCCATCACGCAAATAGAAGTGATACTCTTTCTTTTCACCTGTTTTATCTCCAATAAAGCTGACAACTCCTGCATTATTTTTATCATCCCAACCAAAATAATCGATATTAGGAAAATCTAGGTAATCTTGTCTAAGTTTGAAAATAAATAAATTATAAACCAGATCTTGCCAGTTAGTTTTTAGGATTTTGAATAAAAGCGCCTGAGAAAACTCGGGAACATTTTTTAAACCAAAAAATATATCTCTCTGAAAAATATCTTTGAATAAGACAGCCTGTGGTTTATCGTAAATTACTTTTCGCACCACAGGTATACTGAAAAGTTTATTTTTATCAATTTCAGTTTTTAATATTTTTTGTCTTCGTTCATAAAACCGTAACATTTCTGCTCCTGACCGACTTAGAAAACGAAGACCAACCTCACTATATTTGTATCTATATTTTAGGATTGGAGAAACATACAAAAGAGGGTGGGATGTGGGTGCAGGAACTAAAAAATTTTGAACGTGCGCTTTTGACCAGATACTTTTCCTGAGGGTGCCTGATGTCGTTTTAATATTTTTACCAAGTAATAAATTATTTTCGCTTGCCTCAATATTTATATACTCTGAATCAACACCTTCTTTAAAAATAGTAAAGTAAAAATGGCCGGAAAAACCAAACGACGCGATTCCGACAATAAGAAGTAAAATTGCGATGCTCGATAAGAATAATATTAAATACTTATTCATTTATTTCCTATCGGTAAGCAATCTCAAGAAATGTAAAAGAATTATACCTTTCTAAATAAAATTTTAGGATTAAGGATAAACAAATTCTGGTTTTTAAGGATAAATAAATTTTGATCCCTCAATGTCATTAAATTAAATCAATCATTTTTAAAAAAATATTATTTATTCTTAATATTAATTCACCTTCTACCGATAAAAAAATGGTGAAGTATTTAATTTATCTTATATTTATCCTATCAATCTCGTGCACTCGTCCGAGCACAAGAGTTTATGAATCTGCAAAAAATAACACAGGACAAGTTGAGATCATCTACACAACAGAATCAAGCTCATCTACAGGAGAGAATTCAGATGGTAACGACAGCAATTTAACCGTACAAGATGAAAGCGGACAAATGAGCGCCTTTGAAGAATCAATTTCTCAAAACCCTGATCTGATTAATTGCAACTGGTCTACTGATGGCACTTCTAACTTTGTATATTCTCATTCATCCATTGGAGAATACAATCTATGCTTCATTAGTAATAAAAATAAAGCGTACATTCAATTAAAATCCCCAAAAACAAGCGGCTCTATTTGCTTATTTCCAACAACACATTACGACAACGGTGGCAGCACTTATGTTGGAGATGCCAGCTGTCAAAACGTAAGCTCCAGCATGACGATATACCCTATCCAGTTTTACAAGAACCGTACGGGCTACGAGTCAACGACAATTACAGGCTCCATGATTATGTATGATATTTCTCACTCATATGGGTATCCTTATTACGGACACTACAAAATCCCAGATGCTTACGTAATTTGCATGCAAGCACTTTACACTAGTCTATTGTACTCAAATAATGCCGACACAACTTGGTGTGATACGTTCGCAGCGGAAGCTCAGTACGTTTATCACTCTTTCTAATTTTTAATAGATCTACTTATGATCGAATCAGACCTGAAAGACTTGTAAAACTTGACACAAGTAGAAGGAATAGCAATGACAGGATAAACCTCGTTAGAGTCCTGTTTATTGTTAAGGCCCTTAATACAAAGGGTGATAAAATAAAAGCTCTCTCCCTCTTTTTCAAAAGTTTTAATATAGCTATAAAACTTATCTCCCTCTGAGTCCATTAGCTCATAAACCTCATCAGGGTCATTCATTGTTTTCGGCATATAGTTTTGATAAAAAGGAAAATCTTCAAAAGAAATATCAGTATCTTTTCGATTTTCTAATATTTTAGCGAGATAGAGACTTTTCTTTTGCTCAATATACTCCATCTCTTCTTTTTTTAGCTCCGGTACTTGCGCACTCTTACTTAACTTTGCCTTAGTGCCGGCGCGATAATAATCGACGACTGTTTTAGAATCAGTAACTGAACACAAGTATATAAAACTGGGTTCGTGATTGTACATATGACAAATGGAAATACCGGTATGCCCCTCTGGGAACTTTTTATGAAAAAAATAGAGCGTTTCCCCTACTTCATTTTTTTGAAAAAAAACTTCATCTGGTTCGCTAAATATGCGCTCGACGACGTCGTTATTATTGTTTAAGTGATCAAAATCTCCCGAGTGAAGCTGATCCATTTGTTTTAGTTTCTCATCACTTTTCTCTAACTGCTCAACAATCGGTAAATAATATTTTTCAATACACATTTCACCACAAAAACCTCTTTGCGAATCCTCCTCAATAAAATAAAGCTCATTCAACGCTGGGACCTGTTGACGACAATTCGTGCAAAAATATTTTTTTTCAAATTTTTTCATGATGTCTCTTTTTTAGAATTGAAAAGATAATTTTGTAAAGTATGAATTACCATACAGACTGGAAATATTCCAAACTTTTAATTGGCTTAAAGTATTTGCACCAACTTTTTTGTCAGAGCTAAATCTTCCACCTAAATTTAGGTGAAGACCTCTACCAATCTTCAGTCCAACCTGAGGTGACACTTCTGTATAACTTATATCGTCAGCACCTTCTATATCTGAAAGATTGATAAATTGAACGCTTAAATCAAATCTAATATCACTACTGACAGTCCAGCCAGCATTAACGAGGTACTTATTAAACCCATTAGGAGAAATTTCTCCCTCATATTTGTCATCATCCATAAACCAATATTCAAAACCAAGAGATAAATCTACTACGCCAAAATTTTTCTTTGTTAAAAGCCCTACATAAGAATCATCACGACGACTGGCCATATCAGAGTCCTCTACTCCTAATGACATTCCTCCAATGACATCGATACTTATCATGTCGTACGCTGCTCCAAATTCTAACCACGTCGCCCCAACGGAGAACTCCGTATTACCTAAGGAGTATGTACTACCTTCTTCACTGATTCCTCCATAATTTAAATCTAAATCAAAATATATTTTCCAAGGAGTCATTAAAGTAACCCCTAGGCCATATTGATCATATTTCGAATTTTCACCACTAATAGAATTAAAGCCTGTGGAAAAAAAGAACATTTGCGCCATTGCATTTTTTCTTCTAACACTTACACGAGAGCTTTTACGCGTCTGGGTTTGCAAGTTGGTAATATCAATTTTTGGAGAATTAGATTTACGTACAGAAGAAGTAGGTGAATAATCGACAAGCGCATTAGAACTAAAAACTGCTAAAAAATTCAATGCAAAAAAAATTGATAGTTTTCTCATAAATAACTCCTTCTTAAAATCAATTCTATTTTACAACAACTAATATTGTTATGGTTTTTTATGAAAAAATTAACCATCTCGAGTCAATTTTTCCACAGTAATTCAGTCAACAATAATTTTTTGTATGATGAATTCGATAGGAGTTAATAATGATATTAGGAAAAAAAGAAAAAAACGATAAAGCAGACGCATTATTATACATGGCAAAAAATGGGCATATGCCTTTCATCGAAAAAGAGTGGATATATGAAACAGCGTTTTATAAGTCCAATCGAAAGCTTAATAAAATAGACCAAATCACATCAAAAAAGATTTTTAAAAAAATTGTCTCCTATCGAGCATTAGATAAAATGAAGACATTTCTTTTCTCAATTCCGTATGAGCAAAGAATAAATTTCATCAAGTACTTTCTCGACATGAGTAATGATAAAAAGGGCCATGAGAAAAAAATTCATTAAGATACTAATTATATTAAAAATATCTATGGTATCATTTACTTCAATGGGTGAATATCGCGCATATCAATATATTGTTAAAACAAAAGTTCTTAATCAAACCAACGAATTAAATTCAGGCCAGTCCATTATTTCATCAACATTGTCTCCAACAGCTTTTTTCGCATATAACGGAGGAGCTGAAACCATTAGTATTGATTTAATAAACTCTTGGATATGCCCAGGAAATACATCCCACAAAAGAATTTGTGACCCCGTTTTGCTGGAGAATAATGGAAATTAATCAAATTGATTCACATAAACAAATAAAAAATTCTCTGACAAAACAATCCGCTGAAGAGATAGCGAAAAGAAAAAAAAGTATTCAACAACTACAAAAACAATCAGAGCATGAAATTAATCTAGAGAAGACAAAGATTAATAATAAAATCCAAATCTTTCACATTGCGCAGGCAAAAAGACTGCAGGCCATTAAAAAAAACTATGATGATTCGATTAAGGTTTTAAAAAATAGATTCGACAATGAATTAATGAAAATAAAAAATAGCTTTCTCAATTCCAAGAAACAAGTTTTTGGCATGGATCAGGATCAATTTCAAAATCGAGTTGAATTAAACACAAAAATCTCAGATCGCCAAAAGCATGTTGAAGTTGAGGTGTTCATTCCGAAGTCTCAAGCGTCTAACCTCTTCACGACAGTTGATAAAAGAAGAATTAATATTAACTTAACACGGAATTTCTCAGACTCCTATGACGAATCTGGTGAGGTTACTAACTTTAGGAAGAATCAAAGCGTGACAAAAGAGGTAAATGTCGCTGATATTTTGAGTGAAAAAAATATATCAAAGGTAATATTTGAAGATAAAGTTGTTTTTAAA
>JAURQB010000211.1 GCA_030836365.1 Bdellovibrionota bacterium
ATGAATTTATCAAACAAGTTTCTTGGTCTCAAAGCGTTTTTCCCGCTTCGGCCGGTAGTGGCGTGGGAGATGGAACGGCCTTTTATGTCGGTGGAGATCTTGTTTTAACTAATAAGCATGTTGCTGAAACAAATAATGTCGAAAAAAAATGTGGATATTTTAGTATTAAAGTAACCATCCCGCATGTTGAGTATTTGCGTTGCGAAGAGGTTATCTATTGTTCTGATCTTCATGACTTTTGTTTAATTGAAGTAGAAAAACTAGATAATGGAAATTCATTATCTAGTATCCTTCCCGCTTTTAAATTATCAAGTGACAAAGTTAAAAAGAGAACGGATGGTGTTTATTCCATTGGTAATGCTCTTGGGTATGGTATTCAGGGATCTCAAGGAAATAATCTCCACTTAGGACTCGATGATAATGTGGAGAGTTTAATTCACTATTCTCCAACTTTTGGAGGCTCTTCAGGCAGTCCGCTAATCAATTCTTATGGTGTTGTCATCGGTATAAATTATGCGGGAACGGTATTACTTCCGAGTAGCTACTATATTGAGGAAACGACATTTTCAAATAACTTTGCTGTGCCTTCAAATATTATTGTTCAAGAATTGAGAGATAATATTTCATCTAATATTTTATCCCAGCTAGGTAAATCTGATGTTGAATTTGTTGGTGTAGAGAAGATAAAGGATAATTTATTACAGCTTAAAAATTTGATGTATTCAAAAGATGAAGTTTTAGGATTGATGGGCTTTCTTCATAAGCGAAAATCAATGTACGGTCTTCAAAATTATAAGAAATATTATTTTGATGACACTGGCGTGCAAAAATTTGTTAATAAAATGACATTTGAGAGCGAAAGTGAAAAAAAGATTGTTGAAATCATTACTGAAGATTTAGAAAATTTAACGGTGCAATTCGTCGATGCCGTTAAAAGTAACGTTATTTTTAATAACCGTGAAATTATACGCGATCGTGAGGCCTATACTCAGGTTCGTGATGAGTGTCGAAAAACAGCGAATAAACGCAATGTGGATAGTTGTCTCTTTCGCAATTTAATGAAGCCCGTTTACGCCAAGGCAATTAGTTCAATCCCGCTGACTGTCGACGATAAGAAGACTTTATGGGTTCAGTTAAATGAAATGATGACGAATTCAAATACAAAACATTTTATCTACGAGGATTATTACATTGATAGCAGCAGGCTTAAGCTTGTCGAAAAAGAGATCAGTCCAATGGATTATTTTATTCGATGTATCTCAAAGCAGGACGTATTTACGCACATCATTCCAAGTAAGTGCGAAAACGTAACGGAGCAAATTCTAGAATCGTTTGGATATACGCAAGTGTCTTCAGAATTTGCAAGCAAGGTTTATCGTTCTTTTTTATTGAAAAAAGAATTCTCTAAAGGTCTTCAAAATTTTATTTCTGAGGTAACGGCTAAAAATTTCATTTGCCTGTTTTCAAATAAAAGGTGCGAAGAGCGCAAATACGGAGAATTAGTTGATGCCTGGAGTAAGGATTTGGGGGGGCTAAACCCTCTTCAGCGAGAAGAGTTAATTGAAGCACTAATAAATAATCATCAGCGATAAATTATCTCAAACAATCATCAGCGATAAATTATCCTAAACCAGACGAAAACACCTGGTCATTTTTATCTTTCATCGAAACCGAATTTATTTATAATATAGGTAAATATTATTAATGGATTATTTAAAGGATTTCATGATGAAACAAAAAATTTCTAGTGTATTTCTCATCTGCGCCCTTGGTGCACTTGTTTCCTGCGGTGGCAGCAGTGGAAGTGGTAGTGGAAGTGGTAGTGGCGGTTCTTCATCTACAGGCTCTTGTTCGAGTTCTCTCAGTGCTTTAACCACAGGTTCTAGTGGTGATTCTTATTCATCTTCAGGAGCTCTTTCTTCAATTACTCAAACAGAAAGTTGTGCAAGCTCAGTTGTCGGTGACGCTCTATCAGTGAAGAAAGCAGAAATTACGTATAATCCCACCTGGGATGTTGAAGCGAAGGAGCTTTATAACGAAGCTTTGGCCTCAGCTGAAAATGACGATGTCTGGCCAGCTTGTGCGGATATTATTCCAGAGCCTGATCAAGGAGAGTCGCCAACTTGCTTTGGCCCTAATTTGTATTTTCAAAATCATTTAGATGGAACTCAAAGAGGTACAACCGATTGTGATAGTCTCGTCTGTCAGCTTCCTACAGGTGACCTCGGATTGTGGACAGATACTGAGGGAGATACAGGTGAGGCTTGTGCTGCTGCGAAAATGAACAGTGATATTCAGTATGTTTCTGGTTTTACTGATATGGCAAAAGTTGTTCAGTCTGTTGTGGAGTGTTTAGCAAATAAAGGGACAATCAGTCGCCCTAGTAGTAGTACAGCAACTATTACTGATGCTGTGAACACGGCAATTCAAAATGAAAAACTTGATTTTTCAAGTGTTACTTGGACGGAAGCTTCAGGTGCTTACACTATCCAATTACAGGTTGGAGAAAGCGGTGCGGATGGAATTGTTAATATCAAAACTGATAAATCGGGAACACCTAGTAAGGTCAATATCTGGGGATTTTTCGGTGGTGGAGATGATGGTGGTGGAGCCGGCGTTTCTTTTGTTGATGTAAATAGTTATCTTGCTTTTAGTATGTATGGAACAGAGAATGGGTCAGTTCAAAATATGAAATTTATTTCAGCTGTCTTTGAGAATACTGCACCTAACACAGGCGGAAGTGGTGATTTCGACTCTACTTTTAACATGTTAAAACTAGACTCTTCTTGGACTATGGATCACCGTACCATTTTAATGAATGATCCAGGCGATGAAATAAATCCAAAGTATATGAAGTATAGTTGGATTGCCGGTAATAGTGCACCTCAATCATTAACGAGAACTCCTGATACATACTCTCGTACGTTTATGGCCAGTGTAAATGCCGCTGAAACAGAAGGTGTTGCCTATTATGGGTATGGGTATGGAACGGATGATGCTGCAGAAAGAATGACAATTACGAACTTCATTTGTAATTGGACTGGGCCAGGTAATGATCAAGGTCATGACACTGCCGGTGTATTAAAAGCTCAAAA
>JAURQB010000015.1 GCA_030836365.1 Bdellovibrionota bacterium
ATAATGAAGGTACTGCCATTCCAGCCTTTAACATATTTTAAAGTTTTAATTTATTCCCTTATCCATAAATAATTTTTTTGTAGTTTACTTAAAAATTGGGAAAAATCCGTTTTTTGTTGAAAATTATATAAAACATGCGAAACTTTTCTAATAAACATGCCGAAGAATAAACATGGCCAAGAAATCTAATATTGAAATTAAAATTAAAGACTCTTCAAACGCAGAAAGGGCCCTTCGTAAGTTTAAACGCTTGTGTGATCTGTATGGTGTTGGAAAAGAATATAGAAAGAGAAAAGAGTATAAAAAGCCATCAGAGAGAAAGAAGGAAAAAGAAAAGGCGTCCTCAAAAAGACGGGCAAAATCTTAAGCTTTAATTATAAAATTAAATATTACTTCAATTTTCTTCTATAAATTTTATTGTTTCTTTTACCGCACTAGAGATGTTTTCCTCGAGAGTTAATCCAGATCTGACTCTTGGTTTTAAATCATGATTTCCATCAGTTAGATAATTTATCTTTATGTTTTTAGATAATTTATATGTTTTTATCTCATCAATTGTACCCATGGGATCTCTTTCGCCTTGGTTGATTAGGCAGGGGACTTCAAGATTCTCAAGATGTTTTATTCTGTCTCCTGGATCTTTTCCTGGTGCATGGAAAGGAAAACCAAAGTTAATGATTCCATTTATTTTTTTTGGTAAATCGGAGAAGTTTAAAAGAGTTGAAGCTCTTCCTCCCATTGACTTACCTCCCATGAAAAGTTTTGGAGAGGGGCCAATGAGTGAAATTTGTTTCAACCACTCTTCAAGAAGTTTGGGCATTCGGTCTGGTGGAAACTTTTTATTTTCGAGAAGCCTTCTTTGCATGTATGGAAAATTGAAACGAACAACTTCTATTTCGTTATTTGATTGAATTTCAATTTCATTTGCCAATTGATTCATCCATTGAGAGTCACAGGGGGCGCCTGCTCCATGTGCCAATAAGTATTGTATCTTATTGTTTTTTTTCATTTTTCACTCACTTATGCCAGGTTTAATTATTTAGTTAGAATACCCTCATTTTAATAGATTCTACTTGAGATATCATAAGTTATCGATTTTATATACGATAGACTCAATCTCCCGAAAAACAGAAAATTCAAATGAAGCTTTCAAAATATAATCTAAGTGCCTAAAATTTTACAGCTTTTAGGGCAAAAACCGATCAGTTACAGGTGATGATGGAGAGATCTAGTTTTACTTATTTTAATTTAATTCAATATTTGGTTATTGGTTTATTCTCTTTGACTTTAACTGGTTGTTGGATTTTTACTGGAGAGGCTCCTGAAAAAAATAATGAGATTACGGGAAATACTCTACCAAGCAAAAATGAAGAAATAGCTCAAGAGGTTAATACGGTTGCTCGTTATAGTTTTGGTGACATCACTTTTAATGGAGATGTTGTCGGTTCAAAGAATGCTGAAGTTGAAACGCCTAAACTACTAACGAGGCGACAGTTTTTTGGAGAGCTCGAAGTTCAAATAAGCTCCAGTAGTGAAAACTCGCAAACTAAAAAAGTTTTCTGGGAGACTCACATCAGAAATGAGAAATTGTTTTCTGGGCAAGGCGGGTTTATCGTAACCGGAAATTCAGGGGGGGGCTTCAGCGCAAAAGCCATTTTTAAAAATATTGAGCTTGCTAATCAAGAAGATAATATCGTCAGACTATATTTTGAGGATCAAAGCAGACGTTACCTAATCGGGGCCGTCGTAATTTATACCGATTTTATGCCCCCTGAAATTATTTTTGAATCACCTTCCATTGTGTCTTTTGTTGGGGGGGAGGCAGCTTCTACAGTATGGGTCGCGCAGTCTCCTGCAACCTTAAGTGGGGTCGTTAGGGATAATGCTGAGCTTTCTGGGATGTATTATCGTATATTGCCTCAAGTTCAAGGTGTTGAACCGGGGCCTCTTATTCCTATTAATTACACCAACAACAGGTGGGAGCTAACTCTTAACATCCCTGAGGAAGCGCTATCTATTGAAGTGATGGCGAAAGATATTTTTGAAAATAGGACAATTCGAAAATTTAAAATAGGAGTCGACGATGAAGGGCCTTCTCTCGTTTACACAAATTCTTCCGGAGTAAAGCAGAATATAGAGGTTATTCAGGGTTCTCAAAATTGGGAAGTACAGAATCTCCCGACTGGTGCAAATCCATATATTATTAAGAGTCTGAGTATGGATTCTCTTAGTATTCGGGGAAAAGTTTTAGATGTAGCAAGTGGTGTAAAATCAATCAAAGTAACGAGTTGTCATACAGATGAAGACTGTAGTGATGAGAGCAACTGGAGGTTACTAGGAGAAGAGGTCTCATCAATTGAGCAAATGATCGAGCGTTGGAGTTTTGATTTTAATGTCGCAGAAGAACTTACTACAGGTAATGAACTTGTAAGCGGAATAAATTTAGTTAAAGTTATTTCAGAGGACTATTCAGGCAATATAACTATTGCATATATTTCAATTATTATCGATCGAGAAAAGCCAAGTATTAACAGCGTCTCTTTTGTTGCTGAAAATGGAGATGTGCTATCAAATTCAGTAAGTCGATCAGTAAAACTAAGAGTTGAGGCTTCTGATGCTCAGACAAAAATAGAGCGTATTTGTCTAAAGTTAGATGATGATTTTCCTGAAGCCTCAAATTCCTGTTGGAAGAATCTAGACGCGCCTGAGAGTAATATTGATCTCATTTTTGATTTAGAATTGGGTTATTTTCCTAAAATTTATTCAGCCTATGCATGGGTCGTGGATGAAGTTGGAAATGTAAGTGATCTCTCTGTCGATTCCCAGTCCAACATATACTTTACTCCGACTAATAAGCCCGAGATATTAGAAATCTTAGCAGCTAATACAACTAACTTGCGCTATTGGCCGACTTACGGAGAGATGGAAACATCTTTTGAAGAGCATGATAATAGCATTCTAATTAAATGGAGAGTTTCAGAAGAGGCAAATAACTTAATAGACCACGTGAATATTTCATACAGAGTAGAGGATGGATCTAAAGAGGTATATTCTATCGCTCAAAATTTATTTCATGGAATAAATCCTGGCTGTAGCGTAAGTTCTCCTTTCCAAGGTTGTTATTTGTGGGAGGGAGATTCAATTCCTGGCCCTAATGTTGAGTTTTCTATTCGAGTAGATATATTTGATGAAAATGGCCAGGGCGATGGTGCAAATACAAATAACTTTAATAATAATCCTTATAATCTCAACTTTAGGGAATACTATATTTTTGGTAATGTGAAACTTGGTACACACCATATGGCACAATCAGACGTTTTCCAAACTTATGGTTACCCTAACTACGCTCCTAATAATTTAATTGTCATGCCAGATGGCACTATCTTTATCGTTGATTACTATCGAGGTTTACTAAGAATAGATGCAAATTCTGGAATAACAAATGTCATCGTCAAAACGAAGAATGGAGAGGATGACAGTGATAATGGAGAAGATTGGTCGATAAAAAATAGTTTTAATCAAGAGGGATACATAAGTAAAATTAAAATTCATGACAATCACCTTTACATGAGATGGAGTACGTCAGATCATTTAGCCCCTTCTCCGACGTTTTTTACAGCACGAGCTGAAGTAATAAATCTTAATACTGGAGAGCTTGCGAACTTTGAATTAAATGCCGGTGATGAACCCGATAATTTATGGGGTGCAGAGATACCAGATCTTTCACATCCTAATGACCCTAACTGTTCCTATGTTTTAGGTGGAGATGATAATTTTTATTGTTTTGAAAAAGATTCTAAAACGTTCTACGTATTGCAAGATAATACATGGACAAAAATAATTGAGGGAGATGGAGGAGAAGGGTGCCCTGATGGCGCTAATGATAATCAATGCAATGATCTTAACGTTACTGATTATTTTGTCGATCAAAACGGAACACTTTTTTTCACCGACAGATATCAAATTAGATATCTTTCTAGCAGTGGACAAATTTTTACTATCTATGGTGCAATAGCCGATGACATAGAAAAAGATAATGGAAACGGTATTGATCAAAAATCTGGACGACTTTTAAGACTCCCTCGATCTATTGCTGCTGGTATACAAGTTGATTGGGATAATCAAAAGTTCATCATGGAAACTTACTCCGGAGGAGCAATTTCTAGTAAGGTTTTTCGAGCACAAGAAGTTATCGGTACATGTTCTCCTGGCTGTGACAAATTATCTATTTCAGATGAAGGATTTTCCTATAATTTGAGTGTTAATTCGAATGGTTTCTTAGGCTGGCAAAAGAAAAATGAGAATAATCCTCCATCAATTCCCATCCTTAGCTTAACATCAGATAATACTCCCACACCCGGTGGCTTTCAGGTAAAAAAGCGTTCAGTTTCACTAGGTATTTCTGCAGAAGATGACAATAGTAATATTGAAAAAGTTTGTATTAAATATAACGTTGACCCTGTGTTGGGAGTAGATTCAAATGATGCATGTTGGGTTACTTTAGTTGATCATGATCAATTAACTCTGAATGATAATAATTATAGTTTTAATTTAGGTTTCGTGGCCGGAGATTACGAAATATATGCATGGGTTATGGATGATATTGGAAATATTTCATCGAACCCGGAGCTGGATGATGCCTTAAAAATTAATTATTCACCAGGTAAGCCACCAGAAATTTTTAGTGTCATCGCAACTAATCAAAATATTCCAGATAGTAATCCTCCAAAATATACAGACTTGGTTGCAGATAGTGAGAACCCAAATATTTTTATTAAATGGTTGGCAACAGATTTTGACGAAACTACAGAGGATCTTACTCTCGATGGGGTGAAGGTCAATCTCTATTATTCAAATGATAATATAAATTTCAGGGCTATCTCTAATGGAGAAAACTTATCACCTAGTATGCAAGCATCAGGTTGTTCATTAGACTCACCTGATGAAATTTTACCAGACTCTAAAAGCTGGACAGGGTGTTATCGTTGGCAAGTTCCATCTCTTTTATATGAGAAAATTATTTTTATCCGAGTAGAAGTTATTGATAGTGATGATCTCGGTGCATCCGCTCTTACTCCACCATTGAATGCAGGAAGTTTAAGCATTATTGCTGGTGATATCGATAAAGGAATTGGAGGTCAAGCAAGGTCTGCGATGTTCTCCATGCCGGCCAATTCGAAAAGTGATCGAGGTGGGTGGTCCTTCCCTGATTCTTTTGTTGTTGATTCTCGAGGCATTACTTACTTTCTTGATTCAGAGATCGGGTTATTAAAAATTGATCCAGCAGATGGCATTATAAATCTAATGATAGGTATTGATAATAGTAAAGCCGTACCGGCTTTAGGTTCGGACCCAATTGAATTAGACAATGCGGTGTTAAGATATCCAGTATCAATATATCTTGATCACGATGAAAATTTATTAATTTTTGATAATAAACACTTACGGAAGGTTAGGCTAGAGAGCAATACCATTGAGACTTTTATCGGTAATGGTGGAGATGCAACTATCCGAACCTTCAATCCTGATGGATGCCCAGGATTTGCTTCTGGCACAAACTGTGGTTTTACCTATTCAAAAGAGAACTTTGGCTTTCAATTTTTAACAAGTGATAGTCGGCCACAACTAGTCGCTAACCTTAGAACAATCACACCTCTTCCTAGAGGCGATATGTTAATTGACTTTCATGGCTTTGGGCAAGGAAGACAGTCAAATTGGAACAGCTTCTTTGATAATAATATAGATATTACAGGAAAGGTATATAATGATGTGATATACCCTGCAAATAGAGGAGGGTATTCAGCTGAATCTTATTCTGGAATATGGTGGTATCGCCCAACTAACTTTAGTGATCCAGATAGTGATTGGGGTTTTTATCCGATAAAGTTTTCAGATGGTGCGCGTGGCTGCAGAAACAGCGGTTTTACCGTGGAGTACAGTGCGGATCCAGCGGCTGACAACTGGGGTGAGATTGTTAAAATATACGCAATTCTTCTTGGAGATTGTCGAGTTCAAGATGGTGGGGGTCAGATTACGAATTCGATGCTCGAGTTTGATCCGGCTCCATTGTATGCTAATCCATCTATTTCATCTCCCTCAAATGCAGTGGTCGAACTCCCCTGGGGGAAATTACTTCCGACTGATACTCCGCCTATATTTCCTATTACTGCTGGACACACTTTATATCACGCCACTGGTGTTGGAAGAAACGGGATTCCGTTTATGTACAATCGAGCAAACTCTAGAGCATGGATGATAAAAAGCGTTGATTCTGATGGGGTCGAACTTGATAGATCTGAGGTAGGTAGATTTATGGGACGATTTCCGCAGAATGCTGTAGGCGCAAATTGCTTAGACGGGTTATCTCCAATGTCCAATGATTGTAATATGGAACTTCTTGATGTGTTTGTCTCAGGTGACGGAACGATTTATTTTTGGGATCTTTCTCAAATTAAAATGTTAACAGGTACGACTGACGATTATAAGGTCAAAACAATTTTCGGCAAGCCTGCTGACCACGGTGATGGATATCTTCCAACATCAGCTAGATTTAGTTATATCTCTGATTTTGGTTCATTTGGGAGAGATGGATCGGATAATCCTAGTCATGACAGATATATGATCATGGATGTCTACTCAAGAAAGTTTAGAAGTATTTTAGATGGAAAAATTGATACACATTTTGGAACAGGTCACTTTGGGCTGCATCGTGAGTCAATTGTTGATACCTCTCCTTTTCAAAAACATCGTATTTATTTTGATTGGGGAAGTGATAATTACTACCAAAGAAAGTCATTTGAAATCGATGCTGATGGAAATATTTACTATGTAAATCGGAACAGTATAGTAAATGGCGGTTGGTACTTTGAGAATATCAAAGTTTTATACGATTCATTTTACTATAATTCTTTCGGGCAACCAAGTGTTGTGAGAGAAATGCAGCCGATCACAAGTAGTTTTGGTGTCGGTGCATCTCCCAAAATTTATTATGATTACAAAAAAGGGGATGTTATTGACGGAGCATCTCACTCATCTGGAGGAGTATTAAATGGAACGAATAGAATCGGGCATCTTTTTGGGATCAATCAAAAAGATAATACGCTCGCTCTTCATATGAATTCAAAGAATCATCTTAATGGGGGAGTAATTTATTTGATGGATTTAGATACTACCCAGTCTGTGGATTATGTTACTTCTTTATTTCCTCTACTCAGTGGAAGAGCGTACGAATTTCCCGTCGTAGAAGATGTGTTAGCCTATTACGATGATTCATCTTATCCGATATGCCAGCGAGATGGGCTTAATTTAAATGAATGTATTATTTTAAATTTAGAAGGTCATGATTATGGCTATCAGCACTATAAAGATAAGAATGGTGTTGATCGTTGGGTGTCTTGGATAGCAAATAAAACGATATTTTCGATGAATCAAGTTCCTGATGATGTTGGCCCTCCCTTAAGTGAGGTTTTTGGCCAGTTTAAACGCATTCACTATGCAAGTGGATCTGGATTAACTCTTGGACTAGATGTCGCGCTTATAAATGATGAAGAAATCCTTGTATATTGTTTTTCCGGGGATTTACGAATTATAAATTTAACAACAGGGGTACAAAGTAATCACGAATTTATTATTGATGGGATGGAATGCACGAAAGGTGGAATAGAGATTATCCATAATCCAGAGACAAATAAGCATTCAATTGTAACAGCAGTGAGCTATCGAGGCTTACATGCTCTCGTTGAAATCGCAATGCCATCCAACCCTAGAGTGACGAATATTAGCATTGTTGGTGATAGTAATTCAGTTAATGACCGATTTGTTGAGTTGCGATTTTCTGGAGACGACCCAAATGAGCCCCTAACTCAATATTGTGTAAAATATAATGACAGCTCCAAACCATTAAAACTTGATAGTTGTTGGAGAGATTTAGATATTACTAACAGCACAGAAATTACAGATTACCTCATTGAAGCACCGGTTGGTTCTGTTGCAGGAGAATATGATCTTTTCATTTTTCTTAAAGATAAGGATGGGGAAATCTCTGGAGTTTCTAATGATGGATTAGGGACTGATGGAGTTGATGTTATTACCGTAATATATACACCCGAGGCGCATCCAGTCATTAATGGAGTTATTGTCACCACTTCGAGTAGCGCCACTGAAATGAAAGTGGACAACACAAGAGATGTCACAGGTGAGGGGGCATTAAATAGATATTATATAAGTTGGCTGCTTGAGGAAGTGAGTAGTGAAATAACAGTTGATCTTGATGTCACTTTTAACGGTATTGATTTCTATCCTATCTCCAGCGGATTAAACGCGGAGACAGTTGGTTGTTCTAATGGTTTCACCGGTTGCTATACGTGGAGTAATGTTTCAGGTTTTATCAGCACATTTATTCCAGATTATTTACAAAATAACTCCTTTCAAATTCGCCTAAAATTAATTAGCAATGATGGAAGAGTCTTTTCTCGATTAACTGGCCCTGTGAGATCCGGAAGTTTAAACATCATTGGCGAAAATTATACTGGCCATGGCAGCAGCTGGGAGGATTTTAGTGTACCAATAGTTCCGCAGTTATATGATAAAAATATTCAATGGAACCAAATGATGATGCAGCAATTTGTTGTGACAAAAAGAGGAGATATTTTATTTAATCATCCAAATGAGGGAATCATCAAATTAGATATTGATACTGAAAAGGTGAATATTTTAATCCCTAAAAGATACGATGAAGCCGTTGGAGATAATGGTAACGGTCAGCTCTGGAGGCAATCGAAAGTCGATAACGTGGCCAAGATGACAATTGATAGGAGTAATAATGTTTATCTCATTGATCAAAATAAAGTGAGAACTTTTAACTACAATAATCTACTGTCAGAAATTAATGACTTTCGAGAAATTTCTGGAATGGATTTAAATAATCCTTTTAATCGAGATTTAAATTATGCTCCGTTCTTTTTTAATTCTGAAGAAAAGTTATTACAACTTTCTCCTTTGAAACTAAAAGAAAACACCAATAACTTTACATTAAATTTTACAACCTTGGATCATATTGGTGAGCTGACTGATTTCGATATTCCTTTTTCCGATTTCAATGAGAAGGTTTTTACAGAATACCCTGGTGGCCAAAAAGAGGAATTGATTAATCTTCATCATAATTCATGTGGAGATGCTGGAGATAGAATCGAAGTTGATATATCAGGTTGTTCTTTAATTAATTTCTTACCAACGGGTAGAGATGAAGTTGGATACACCAATGTTATTTTCGCTGCAAAATGTGCTTGCACCAATGTTCCTGGTAGTGAAACTGTTGGTTTATTTCACCTACAACCTTACTATGATTCAGATAATTCACTCCTCGAATTTGATAGCCGAATTGAAGAAGCTGAAAATTTTGCACGAGGTTTATCCGTTAATCACGTGACGGATGGTAAGTTTTTTCATGGGCTTGATGGAAAGTTCTACTTGATAAATAGAGGAGCGGATGTTGAGCTCTCAAGTGATATGAATGTTTCGCCATCCATTGATGTTGATTCAGGTATATGGTCCTATTCGGAGATTAATGGCTGGGAGAGACTTCTTGGACAGGACAATCAATCTGGCACCTGTCTTGAGGGAGATGCTGCGAATGTCTGTGCTGCTTCACCTAGAGATATGTTTGTTACACATAAAGGGATTGTTTATTTTATTGAAAATAATCACATAAAAAAAATAAATAAAACCGGGCATGTGGAATTTGTCACAGGCCGTGCCCATAAAGAAAGCCAAAAGACATCGGCCGGAAGTTATCAAGCAAATCTCTTCACCGAAATGACGACATTTAATAATGCACTTGCTGCAGTGGATCCATTAAATAATATATTTATTCAAAAAGAGAATTCAGAGGTAAGTCCTATTTATGGTGTCATTAAATCTTCTCCGATAGGAGGTGCATATCCTCCTCTTTCAATTTCTAGCGATTTTGCTTGTAATGACACTGGTCGAATATGTGAGCTTGACTCAGGCGGTGGTTGTTCACTGGTCGCAGATGAAGAAGGAGGAGGGCTAATTGATAAAATAGTGTTTCCTAAAAATACAGACCACATTTTTATTGAGGACAAAGAGAAATTGTTAGAAACAAATAGGAATATATATCTAAATGACTGGAAATGCGTCGGAAGTGACGTTTATGAGCGAAATAGTAAGTATTATATTCCTTACTTTCACCGTGGTTCAGGTGGAATAATGCAGATTAATCTTCCGTAAAATATTGATACTTCCTTTAGGGAGGGATACCAAATTTATTACAACCTTCTTGCTTTTCCATATTTTTTGGCCATACTCGCCCAATGATAAAAATCAAGCATTTTCCCGTTATGGATCGACTCGGTATGACATTAAGTATACTGTGTGGAATTCATTGTATTGGCACACCATTTTTAATTATGGGAGCACCTTGGTTAAGAGGTTTTCTTGATAATGACTTTTTTCATGTGTTTATGTTTCTTCTCGTTTTTCCTTTAGCAATTTTTTCACTCGGGCACACGAAATCTAGAAATTCGAATAAACCTTTTTTTATTGGTGTGACGGGATTATTTCTTCTGGCCTCGGGCCCAGTTATTCATGAGTTTTTTCACGCGATTGACGGCCATGGCGATCATCATTTTCATCTTGCTGAAAATATTGTCACTATTGTCGGTGGAATTTTATTGTTTTTGGCCCATTATATGAATTTAAAAAGTTGTCAGTGCGGTCATTCTAATTCAGCTCACCAGCACGCTCATTAATGACAAGAAACTTATCTGACCAATCACTCCAAATCAGAGAATTATTTCTGTAACGAACTTGAAGACTAATCGTTTCGTCTCCACTTTTTCTTTTCATTGTATTAATTTTTATTACCATTTTTGTTAAGTCATCTGTAAGGCGATGATCTTTTCCGTCATAGATATTGTGGGAATTAAAGTTAAAATGCTCCTCTGATGTTTTTCCTCTTTTCTTCATATAGGAAACTTTCACTTGTGTTGAAAGATGAGATTCAGAGTTTTCAAAAGGGGTCGATTGAATGAGAAATTCCTTGTCCTTAATTGCTGCATGGACAACACTAGGCCGCTCTGGAGCGGGTGAATTTTTTTTGATAACAAATCGATCAATAACTCCATTATCCATAAATTCATTTTTATCTCCAAAGCCATAACGAATGATTTCAAGCCTTGGGTCTGCTTTATCTGCATTTACTTTGACCATCACCCAACCATATTGAGATATTGTTTTATGATAATTTGGATAATCTTTACTTCCTCTATCCCATGTATCAATAGCGCCGCCTATTGGGCCGGCCGTAATCATACTAAGCCTGCTATTTAATTTGTGGCCGCGAGAGTAAGCGTGAGTATGTCCGTTAAAATAAACAATTGGTTTTTGATGCTTCCTTGCGCTCTTTACAAGAATTTCCTCAATCTCGCCGGTGAACTTTGTATTACCGTAATTCCAGGCTTCTGACTTATAGGGGTGATGAAACTGCAGAACGATAAAATCAATTTCGTTATTTTTTTCAGCTTCTCTTAGAGCAGTTTCCAGCCATTTTAATTGTTTTCTATTGCGGTAAGCCCTTGTGGTATCGAGATTGATAAACCGAACATTGGAGTAATCAAAAAAGTAATAGTTGTAGTGGGATTTAAGTGATGTTTGTCTGGGCAGAGAGAAATATTGATTAAAAAATATCCGCCCCATTTCGTGATTGCCTTTTACTGGGTACACGGCGAGTCGATGAAGTAGAGGGGCAAGTGGGTTAAAAAAATGTTTTTTCCAATCTCTTTTTAAAATACCGTGTTGAACAAGATCTCCTGGAAAGAGGCTAAATCGAGGCGGGTAATTAGCGCGATCTTGATTATTGATAAACGTGTGATAGATAACACTTTCTTGAACGATCCTTGTTGTGACCTCATGTCCGTGTTGAGCATCTGCCATCACCAAAAAAGAGAAATTTTCTCTTTTGTCATTTACTGTTTTGAAATTATAGACACTACTTTGATCATCCCCTTGGATAACCTGATAATAATAATTTGTATTTGGAAGTAGTCCGTCAATCTCAGCTTCATAGAGACCTAGTTTTTTCCGATGTATTCTGAAAGCTTCCTTTTTTAGCAAGACGGAGGAAAATTCGAGCTCATTATCAGAATTTAATTTTCCAACTCGTACTTTTGCTCCACTGCCAAGAGTTCTTTCCCATCTGATTTTAACTCCAGTGGATGCGGTCTCTTGAATATATGGTGAGATACTAAAACTGAGCTCTCCGGCCAAAGAGATGTTTGCCAGTAAACATAGACATACGCTGTAAAGGTAAAAGATTATTTTTATCAAAACTAAATCCAAGGTATAAAAATTCGAAATCGGTTATATATTAGCTTATAATGTAAAAAACTGGAAAGTTAGAATTTAGTAAGGAGGGAATTTTGTCCTTTATTTCAGAGCTATTAAAAAATATTTTACAAAGTTGGGGCTTGACTTTCTTACTTGTTAATTTTTTCTATCTATTTTACCTGTCGAGTAAGAAAATATCGGTGATCGATTTATTTTGGGGACCTCTACATTTATTTCAACTGATATTTTGCTTTGTGATTTTAGAAAAAATTCCGAGTGCAATAGAGCTCATTTTTCTTGGAGTTGTTTTTTTATGGGCGATAAGACTATCTATTTACTTGGGAATTCGCTCGCATGGTGCTCCAGATGACCCCCGCTATCTTGAGTTGGCCAAGCACTGGAAAGGAAACTTTAATTTAAACGTTCTCATTCG
>JAURQB010000212.1 GCA_030836365.1 Bdellovibrionota bacterium
CAATATGGAATGAACCCTCTTCGTAATCTTTTCTTAAGAGACTTTGACAATGGAACCTTTGTGCCTTTTTCGGAACGAGAAAAAGGTGTGCGGTGGTGATCATATTCATTTAGCTTATTCCGCTCTCGCTCATAGTCTTTTGGGCTTTCTTTTTCAAAAATTGTGTCTTGTTTTAAAAATTCCTGTGATTCATCTTTCATTTCCTTAACTATAGGATGTGAGCAGTTCTCCTCTCCTGGACAAACCAATTCACATGAATCACAAATAGTGCCTGTAGTCGGAAAATTCAATACTAAATCAGATATTTTATTTTCCTTAGCCCAGCCTTCAAATGATTCACCAACCCCCTTGGCTCCATCGTTAGAAAAATGAATTTGATCGACGACCCATCTCTTTCCAGGAGAAAAATACTCAAGAACACATGCAATAAATTGACTCGTTTTACCGCTATGAAAATAAACTCCTGCAATCTTTTGATTCATTGTTACGACGATCTCTCTGTAGGGTTATTTACTTCAAACGGTAATTCTTTCATTGAATACTTCTCTAATAATTCACGAATATTGCTATCCACATTAGTGATAATAAAGCATCCTCCTCCACCTGCGCCGCAAATTTTCATTCCTGCAAGAGGAAACTTCTCAAATAAATCAGCCTTAAAGCGCTTCATTTTATCTGTCAAAATCGAAGGAAACAGTCGCTCTCGAATGGCCCCCTCATCCCTAATAAAAGACAAAAGCGCTGCATAGTCTTCATTTTTGATAGATGTATAGGCCTTATTGGAAAGCGAATTAATTTCACTAAGTCCATCTCTGACAACTTCGTCACCATCAAAGAAACTCTTATATACTTCCCAGTTATTAATCCCACTCTTGCGGCTTTCACCGCTGTAAATTAAACGGACATTTTCTTGAAGAAAGTGAGTTAGGGATGTTGAGAAAAGTTGCTCGACGAATACACCTGAGTATGTTGCCTTTAGTGCCAAAACTCCGCCAAATAAACTTGGATAATAATCTTGATAACCTGCAGGCCCAGCATTCAGGATTTTGGATTCAATATTTTGGACAATGGAAACAACTTTCTCGTTTTTGAAATGCTTGTCAAAGTGTTCAGATAAAGCTGAAAAAAGAACCGCTCCCATCGCACTACTTCCACCAAGACCAGAGCCTGGAGGCGCTCCTGAAGATAGAGTTACTCTTAATCCAGAAGAAGGTGAAAAAAATCTAATAATTCTTGCAACAAATTCAAATTGTTCAAATCTCTCCAAGTTATCATCTAAATTATACAACTCATTTAGCGAAAATTTCTTTGTCGTCTTATAATCATCTGACACGAGAACTAATTCACTTTCATCAATATCTTCGATACTCACCTTTGCTTGAAGGCCAGTGGCCATATTCAAGGTAATCACATTACTCAAGACAAGGTTTATTGGATATATATCAAGAGTACCACCTAGCAGATCAACACGCACACTCCCGGCCTTAGCTGTCCTCACGGTAAACCCCAATATAAGGAAGTTCTCTATACTTTCCGGCATAGTCAAGGCCGTAACCAATGACAAACAGATCATCAATTGCAAAACCTAAATAATCGATATTAACAGGATGAATATTTCTTGCTTCTTTGTACAAGAGAGAAGCCAATTTGATACTTGCAGGTTTTCTTTTACCTAAACGCTCTAAAATATTTGTTAAAGTCAGACCAGTATCAACAATATCCTCAACGAGGAGAATATGCTTGTTTTCTATATCTACCTTAAGATCTAGATCAACCTTTAGATTCCCTGACGAGACAGTAGAATCTCCATAGGAAGAAGCCTTCATAAAATCAACGTATATTGGATTTTTTACTCTACGAATCAGATCTGCACAAAAAATAAAAGCACCATTAAGAACACAGATAACGACGAGGTCTTTTCCTTGGTAATCTTGTTCAATTTGTTTTGCAAGATCATCTATTCGCTCCTGAATTTGTGCTTCAGATATTAACGTATCAATGGCCATAGATAACCTCTTAGATTTTATAAATTTACTGGCTGATATTTAGGGAAAAATCATCCTGAGTAGCTTTTGAATCACGAAGCTCCATTTCTTCAAAATACTCAATATGATTGCGACATCTTGCTTCGTATCGATCACTCTCACCAACAAGAACTTGATCGACACTTTTTTCTTCCTTCTTTCGAAACGTTTTTGAAGCAGGACAACCACAAACCGTACAAATTGCGTGAACCTTCATCACTTCATCAGCAATTGATAAAAGATGTGGCATTGGCCCAAATGGATTTCCCATATAATCTTGGTCAAGACCAGCGCAAACAACGCGACAACCTCTTCTCGCAAGACGACTGACAACATCTATAATATCTTCATCGAAAAATTGAACTTCATCAATTGCAACAATTCGAGTTGAATCAAACATTTTTTCAAAAATTTCTAGAGATGAAGAAACTGGAATAGCTTCAATTTTTAAACTCGAGTGACTAACGACTTTTGTCTTTGAGTACCGGTTATCAATGATAGGCTTGAAGATTTGAATTTTTTGCTTAGCAATTTGCGCCCTTTTAACTCGCCTAATTAACTCCTCAGTTTTACCTGAAAACATTGGACCACAAACTACTTCAATACTTCCTGCAAAAAAATTACCTGCTATCAAGACAACCTCCATATTTCTTGAGCCAAATTTTTCCAAAACATCATCAAGTTGGCAAAAAAAAATATGGGCTCTATCTATAGTTTTCTTAGCTAATCATATTTGACACAAGTAATAAAAAAGATAACGCCAAGCAAAAAAGGAAAAAACTCACAAAGATCATTGACAAAACTGAAGGTAAAACGATCACAAATAGTGCTCGTTTCCAATTTGAATAAAAACAAGCGCCATGAAAAAGTAAAATCTTACCAACTAATAATGAGATAATACTTCCAATCAAAGGAATCACGAGGAAACAATGTGAATTAATTGTATTTCCAATTACTGACATGATTTCAGAATCAGTAACATTTGTCGGCATTGCGACTCGCATAACAAAGTAATTAAAGATAGTATCTAGAAGTACCATCATGGGAAATATTAAACTTTTAAAAAAAAGCCAAATCACTAACCAGGAGTTGAGCTCCACATCCGTGCTGATAAAAAATAACACTATTAATTCAAATGCCGTAAAAATAATATAAAATGGCCACATCGCAAAAACTGATTCAAACAAATGATTTTTACGCTCTAAGCGAGTCTTTAAGGTCGTAGATGGATAGAAAATAGAGTTGATGTTAAGAAAAATTATTTCTCTCAGGCTTGAATCAATCATAGTGAAATCTTTTTAAATAATTTATTGAGTTGATCTTTACGATGGAAAAAGCTGAGTTTGTTCTTTGTATCGTATACCTCAACCACACCATGAGCATGGCCAATCGAAAAAGAACGATCATTAATTAATAATTCAAAAGACTTTTCAGGTAATATCGTCATTTCATTGCCAAAATTTACATAATCAGCTTCATAGAAAAGTATTTTTGTGAGCTCACCCAATTCTTTTAAATCTTCATTATTCAAATAATCCGATTTGAAAATTAATGAGTCACCCATGACTTCAGCCTCAAAATTGAATCGCTTAGTTCTATTACTCTCAAATGAAATGTTCATTTTTCTATTTTTTAATTCGAATACCTTTTTATCTACAAAGTCCTGCATGTAAGGAAAAATAATACTCAGACTCTCTATGTCCATTATTTTTATATAATTTAAGTTGGTCTCGTCTAATACTGCAATCTCAGATTTTTTATTATTTTTAGGAATAAATACCTGGTACCTAATAGATTTCTCTCCGGTGTTAAAAACTAAGTCTCCGTATTGCTGAAATAAAGTCATTGGAAAATCCATTCTCAAGATACTTTTTTTTGCCTCAAGGTTTTTAATTAATACGGACCATGATTTTATTTTACTTTTATCGAACTGATAAATATGTCCGCCTAAAGAGTTAATGTTCATTTTTTCGACATCAATTGAAAAGCTTCTATTCCCGGCCCTGTTAAATTTTACCCTATCTGCTCCATTCGTAAAAATTAATGGATTTAGTAAATCCTCCTTAACGCTAATCATAAACTGAATCAGAGCATAGCGTTTATATGGATTCACATCAAAGAGCTCGTCAGGAATTGGTTTAACTTGCGGAGACTCATCTTTTACCAGGTAAGTTCTTGAGTTTTCTTCATTTTTGGATACTCTAATGTAAAACTTCTCGCTAAAAAGCTGTTTTTGACCTACTTCTATTTCATATGTATTACCATCTATGTCCTCAACCTTTACTTGGTGTAAAAAATCTAAATGCGACCCCTCTCCTTTCAATGGTTTTTCAAATCTAATTTTTTTCATTCTACTTAAAAACGAGATTATTTTTTTTTGATCTAAGCTCTCCTTACCTTTTAAAAAAAACCACTCTTTCAAAGTAGTATCTAATTCAAGTGTGAAATTCTTCGCATAAATTTTAATAGGCTTAAAATCTCGCAATTCAAATGCTTTAAAATTAAGTTCTTTTGCTTTTTCATAAGCAGGCTTTTCAATAAAAAAGTAAGAATAAGCTGTTAATACGCCCAAAAATAAAAACGGAGCAATTAACCTAATCATATTTTCTCTTTATATAAAAAAATAAAACAATAAGCATAACCGGCAACGCAAAAACATAATATGTAGTACGTCGTAGAGTGTTTTTGACCTTATTTTTATATAAACCAGACATATTAGATCTGACCGTTTGAGATATATTAATTTCATCTCTTGCATTCAAAAGGTTCATCACATAATCGACATTAGATGATATATTTTGATATTTATCATCGAGGAAATCTGAAGATGAGATCGTTGTTAATCGACCTTTCTTTCCACTCCCCAGGATGCTATGACTAACGAATCCGATAGGTCCTTGTATATCGTCTTTGTTAAAAACAAGGTTTGTATTTACCTCATTGATATTTTTCTCCCCCCAGCTTGTTCCATTTTCATCATGACTTCCAACAATGATGTTGGAGCTCACATCTCTAGAGCTTTGATCTGTTAACGTAATTGCCGATGAAAGTGGTAATATTATCTTGCCACTTAAGCTTGATCCATGAATCAACCTGGGATTATTAACGAAAGGGACAGTGCCTTTACTTCCAGAAACATGACTTTGAAGATCAACCGCAAAATGTTGGTTTATATCAATTCCATAAGTAATCAGATATTTTCTCCACTTCACCAATCGATTATTTAAGTTAGGAGGGATTAAAGCTATTAAATGCCCTCCTTGATTTATAAACTTTTCAATTTTTTCATGTGAATCATCATCAATATCATAGTTTGCTTTATAGATAAGGACATCTACTCCAATTAAATTATCCAATTGATAAATCATTTTTTGCTCGTAAAATGAGTTTTTCAACTGCCTTCGAAGTTGTTTAAGGCTTTCGTAGTCCTCCTCTTTTTGAGAATATATCCCTACGATTATCCTATCTAATGCAGAGGCCCTAATCATACCCAGTGTAATGTTTTCCTCATTAACCGGATAAATTAACTGATGTTTTTTTTCACTTTCTAGAACAATTGATGGAATTTTTCTTACTTCATACTTGTTTACAAGGTCTGGTCTTAAGTCTGGATCAACAATACTGAAAGTAATATTTTTATTTAATATTTTATATAAACTAATTAAGTTATTGACCCTTTCTAAATGAGAAGTATTTGAGAATATATAAGCAGATATCTTTGACTTAATCTTTTTCAATTCTTGTTTCGTCTCTTTGGTTAAAGACATTTTCTTATCAACTGATAAATCAACTATAAAGTCATGCTTACTTCCAATAAAATTAATCATCAACACGCATAAAAAAACACCTACTCTCCCTATATATAAATAGATCTTTTTCTTACTCAGAATTTCTTTTTCTCGCCTAGAGGGGTAAACACACCACATAAAAATGCAACATAATATCCAACTTGAGAAATACACAAAATCACTTAATCGAAAAACACCTGAATATACCATTTTCAGATGAGGCACAAAGGATAAATAATTTAAAATTTGGGATAGTAATATATTATTTATCAAACTTGAGTAATTAAATAAAAAAGTAAAAACTCCAATTGTAAAAAAAGTCATCAAAGCTGTTGCATTTCTATTTTTTGTCATTCGAGCGTAAATATTCATCCATGCATAAATAAAAACATGCAGAATAAAGCACCCTAGCAATGGGTAAATCATTTCCCCTGTAACATTTCCTACTGAGAAACTTAAAAAGATTATCTGAATCAACGCAGGAGTTAATATCAAGAGAGAATAAAAACAAGCTCCAAAAAAATAAGATACTTGATCAACCCATTCATTGTCGTTAATCCTTTTTAAATGTCTACTCGTTTTTTTATTTAATGGTGCAACCAAGTATTCACTATATCCAAAGACAAAGATGAAACTAATAATCACGTTAAACGAATTATAAAATGGCGCCACTATCAAACTCGAAAAATCACCGTCTTTTGATAATAGATATGTATTAGCAGACTGATATAGAACTATTCCCTGAAACAAGTAGGTAATAAATAATAGAAAATAATTACTTGGTGTAAAAATTGTTCTCTTTATAATGTTCATTATTGAAAAATGAATTAGCCCTAAACTGCGACTCATCAATACCCGACCTTAGAGAATGACAATATCTCTATATTCTGTTCTAAAAGTTGATTGAGAATATTTTTTAATTTATCTGAATGATTCTTTTGAATATCGATCAAAAGCTCTACGTTTCCGTCTTTTCTCTGAATTATATTTTGAAAATCAATATCTCTCTCCTTTAAAATTATTTCTAACTTATGATGATTATTCATTCGGAGCGTAAAACGATAGGAGTTTGGCAAATCCTCTAGCGTTTGATTTAGTTTCGATTCATGAAGCACAACTTTGGTGTTTATGATTTCTTCAAAGTCGGATGGCAAGTGGGTAGTGACAAAAAAATAGTTTGATTCCAAAAGAATCTGATTCAAAATTTCAGGTAATAATTTTTTAAAATCTTTATCAATGCCGTTTGTAGGCTCATCTAATAAAACGATTTCAGCTTTGGATATTAAAGCCGCAATTAAGATAACCTTTTGCTCCTCACCAGTGGATAATGCACATATTCTTTTATTTAAAATAGGGCCAATGAATTTAAAACTTTGGCAGTCAATTTTATCTTGTCCATATGATAATTTAATAAATTTCAAAAAGTCTTTTACTAGATCAAATTTAAAAATTCTTGGAATATACTTGAGATAAAAAAGCCTTCCCTTAATTCCAATGATCTCACCGCTATCAACCTCAACGTCGCCAGACAAGAGATCAAGCAAGGTTGTTTTACCCACTCCATTTTTTCCTAATATTATATTTATTGATTTGGGTGAAAACTTAAAGCTAGTCTGATTAAACAGAATTTGCTGTCCATAAGATTTATTTACGTTAATTAATTCAATAAAATTGGTATCCATTCTGAAATCCAATAAAAGATGTTTAAAAAATTATACCGTACATTCACTATATATCCAGACTTCTTGAAAAAACCGTTGTTAATCCCGACTATATAGATATGGTAAATTACGAGAGGTTTAATAGTCTAATCAAACAATCAAAGACTATTGTTATTACAACACATATCTCACCAGATGCTGATGGTATTGGCAGTCAAATCGCTTTATCCCATGCTCTTACCAAACTTGGTAAACAAGTCATTTGCCTTAATGAAGAAGCGCTTGAGTCAAGGTATAAATATCTAGATAAAATGAACATCGTCGAGGGCTTTTCAAAACCACATCTGACAAAGTTAAAAAAAATTGATCTTTTTATCATCGTCGATGCTAATTCACTCGAAAGAATTGGAGATAATTTAAAGCTAGTTTCACAACTATCTAAGGAGCTCTTATTTATCGATCATCATCCCACGAGTGATGAGTTTACAGCTCTTCACTGCATTGATACTTCTAGTGCAGCCACGGGGGAAATTGTGGCCAGGCTAATAGAGCAATCGAACATACCTTTTTCATTTGAAATGGGACTAGCGCTTTATACTTCTATCATTATTGACACTTCTAGCTTCCAGTACCCAACAGTTAGCTCCTCAACTCACAACACTGTTGCAAAGCTCTTAGATGCTGGAGTTTCCCCTCCCATGGCTATGAAAGAAATATATGGGCAAACAGATATTTCTTTTTATCACTTTTTAGGGAAAGTTCTTGAGAGAACTAAGACTACTGAAAGCAAAAAAATCATTTACGTACAAATCACACTTAAAGATTTAAACCAATACAAAATAGACCCCGAAGATACACATGGAATTATCAATCAAATGCTTAGCTACAAGCCTGCTGAGGTTATTTGCATGTTCAGAGAAATTGACAAAACGACGACCAAAGTAAGCTTTCGATCAATGGGAAAGGTTAACGTAGGTTCAATTGCTCAGGCTCTCGGAGGAGGTGGACATTCTTACAGTGCCGCAACAATTATTAAGCTCTCATTAAAAAATACGATAAACCAGGTGCTATCTAAAGTCGATCTTATACTCAGCAAAACTAGTTCTTCATAAGATAAAGCTGCCACACATAATTTGTAGATTCATCATTTTTTATCCCCACACGATACAAGTTTGAGTCGCCTTTCTCCAAGTCATTCGTAGTATAAAAATCATTACCTAAAACCGCTTGAATATTATAGAGACCTTGATGGTAATCGTTATCTATTAGGTACTTAATAAAAAGGAGGGGCACTGGAGCCTCTTTTTCTCCTAACTGATCAAACTTTTTCATCTCGCCCAAGGAGCCCCTCTTTTGAAAATTCAGAAGAGGGCCATGAAGCTTCGTTAAAACTTCATTAGAAAAAATATAATCTTTTTTAAAATTCTCCATGTCTAATGCTATAATTTTTTCTCCACTAGAAATAATCTCTTTCGCAGCTTGGTGTAAGGCACTGGCCCTCTTCACAATCACCTTAGGTTTTTTCTTTATTAAAATTGCATTTTTTATTATTTTTTTCGTACTCTTAGGTGTTTTCTTGATCATTTTCTTGATCGTTTTTATCTCAGGCAGCTCAATTTTCTTTTCAGCTACTTTAATTTCTTTAAAAATTTCATTACCGACACCTAGTTCGTCAAATTCCTTCAGAGATCCCAGAACAAAAAGCCTACCTTGTAGGTATGGGATGTTTAATTTTACAACAGATCTCATTACTGAACGGATTACTGAGTCATCTTTGCGAATGTCACTACTTAACCATCTTTTCTCAACGTATTCTTCAAAAAATCGCTCGACACATTCAGGCCCAGCACCGTACTTACCTATGTAATTTATTGCACTTGATCGCTTAATTAGATTCACCATTTCTTTACTGACAATTTGATGAAACATTGAATCATTTTCACTGCAAGCATCTACGTACTCAGTTTTACGTAATTCGCATTTTGTAGAAATAACCTGTGATATATAGTCACCCTTTTTGCTACATTTGCTACTTTCCGCACAAGATATTTTGAGACTTAACATCAATGGTGAAAAAATCTCTCCCTCTGAAATTGATGTTAAACTCTGTATATTGAAATTTTGAATTTGGTTATAGTTATTCAATTCATTTGTTGATTTTGATTTAAAATAACCTCTCAACCTACTTAAAAATTTTTTCATGTCTGAGGATTTTGGCCGACAACGATTATTAAGTTTCAGAAAATCAACATTACATCGATGTAGGCCTAAATTTTTGGAGTTCTCTCTCAGATCTAACAAAACCTCATAATTAATCGTTATCCTTGATAAATTAAATAAAAACTTTATGTAATTAAAAGACTGCTCAAATTGAGAATCTGTACATTTAGATTTTTTAAATATTTCTTGCCACTGATACATTGGATCTTGAATTGGAAATAAATTTTGGTCAACTCCAATTAACTGGCTTTGAGGTACGACATAATCTTGTTCAAAAATGGATTCATCAGATGATAGAGTCAGTCCATTCAATACTTTATTTTGAGATGAGAATCTTTCATCAGCATAGATGTTTAAACAAAACAAAATAAGACAAGGCCATGCAACTTTAGTAAAAAATTGCGGCATTTAACTACTCCCACATCAAGGAAATCGCAGGGATATATGTAATCAACATCAGCGCGATAAGCATTAAAAATAAGTAGGGAACAGCTGATCGATATAACTCTGTCACTGGTTTTTTAAAGCGAAAGCTTGATATAAATAGATTTATCCCCACGGGAGGAGTGATATAGCCTATTTCAAGATTTGTTAAAAATATTATGGCAAGATGCACAGGATGCACGCCAAATTCATTTGCGATGGGAATGATAAGTGGAACAACGATCATAATCGCGCTAAAAATATCCATCATACAGCCAACAATGAGAAGGAATATGTTTAAAAATATGAGGAATGAATATTTATTTGTTAGATAATTTCTCATCACTTCAAAAATTTGTAGCGGAATTTCCTCATCAACAAGCCAATTAGTTAAACCTAGTGCGCAACATAGTATCAATAAAATTGCCCCGACGAGGCTCATGCTGTCTTTTGTAATTCGAGAAAAGTCTTTAGTGAGAGATAAATCCTTATAAATAAAAAATTCAATAATAAAAACATAAAAACAGGTAATAGCCGCCGCCTCTGAGGGTGTTGTAAAGCCACCATATATCCCTACTAAGACTCCAATAGGCATGAGTACTTCAAGAAATGCATTTTTTGTTTCTTGGACCAATCTTGTAGCAGAAAACTCAACCCTTGTTTTTCTCGCCCCCGCGTTTTTAATGGACCATAGACTAAGTATAACAATGATTAGAACTCCAGGAACAATTCCGGCCTTGAATAAAGAATCGATATCAACCTTCCCAACAAGTCCGTATAAAATAATTGGTAAACTCGGAGGAAAAAGTAGTCCCAAACTTCCAGAAGTAGTGATCAAGCCGAGACTAAACTTCTCTGAGTATCCTTCAGACTTAAGAATAGGAAATAAAAGTCCACCCAAAGCAATAATGGTGACTCCCGATGCCCCTGTGAAAGCAGTAAAAAAAGCACAAACGACTAAGCTAACAATGGCAATCCCACCGGGAATCCATCCAAACAAAGCTTCTGTAAACTTTAGTAATCGTTTTGGAGAATTAGACTCTGCCATCATGTAACCGGCAAATGTAAATAGGGGAATTGTTAATAACGTTGGGGCATCAGCAATGCGGTAGAGTTCAATCGCAATAGCGACAAGCTTCTCATCACTAAGCGTAAATGCAACAATCGCACCTAAACCCATAACAATAAATAAAGGAGTACCTAAAAGGGCAACAAACGATACGCCAAAAAATGCTAAAACGCCCATTATGCAACCTCTTTTTTTGAATTTCTAGATGTTGGATCAAATGAAAGAATAAAAATCAAAAAAATTCTTATCATTATTAAAGAAAAACCAGCAGGAATTATTCCGACCAAGTGAGAAGAGTGAATTCCCAGGAATGCCTCCCGGCCATACTCTGCTTCACTTTTCATAAATTCGATAGAAGAGGTTACTAGAAAATATAAAGTAAATATTGAGATTAAATATATTAATCTTTCTACTTGGAGCCTTAGAGCGTACATTTTTTTTATTTCAAGCCATCGGCCAATAATATCGATTCCAATATGATTTTTTCGCCCTGTCGCTAAAACTCCACCCAGAAAAGCTGATAAAAAAACGAGATGTCTAACAAGAGGCTCTATCCAAAAGATAGTTGTATTTCCCCACCTTAAAAAGATATTGAGGACCGATAAAAAAAGCATCAAAATGACCGATATAACTAAAAGCCATGATGAAATATCATCAATCCACTTATCCATACGCTTAATGAAATTGAACATTATAACTTCTTTCCTAGCTCTCCTTCTAATTTAGATAACGCATCCTTAGAAAATAGAGAACCACTGGTAATTAATCTGTTAATAATTTTTTCACGGTAAGCTTCTGCTTTTTTAATATCATCATCAGAAAATTTAATAAATTCAACACCACTTTTTTCCATCTCTTCCATCGCCGACTTGTTATCACCCATATTAGCGGAATTGACTTTTGATATGTACTTATTAGCAATTTCCTTAACTTTTGCGCGATGTTTTTCAGGAATCTTATTCCATGCTTTCTCTGTTACGAGGAATGCTCCCGTTGAGTAAGAAATTGGAAAATTTACCAAATACTTAACTTTTGTATTCCACTGTAATGCGACGATACCTAATGGAGGTGCATACGCTGCCTCGATAATTCCTGTAGAAAGTGAGGATAAAACATCTGGCAATGGAGCCGGCACAGAAATTAAATCCATTTCTTTAATCATTGCATCAACCAGGTCATCTCCTGGCCAAGACCATATCTTTAAACCTTTTAGAGATTCTATATTTGCTGTCTTTTTCTGAGAAACAAAGTAAACATTTCCCAGTTCAAAAAAGCCAAGATTGACAAATTTTTTGGCTTTAAAGCCTTTATTAAAAAATGGAGACAACTTATTGAGTGTATTTAAAGCCTTCTCTCTGTCGTGATAAAAAGTAAATGGTAGCTCCATAACCCGGACGTCCCCATTTATTTCACCGAGTGTTTTCCCTGTAAAAATACCGCCGTCTAACATATCTGTATGAACCAGTCTTTTGACAACAGGTTCATCTCCTTTGACTCCCCCATAATAAATCTTGAATTTAACATCACCATCTGTAGCTTTTTTGATCTCTTTGGTCATTTTCACCAAAGCTTTTCCCCAGCTATTTTGCTTAGGAGTCAGAACTGCAAATTTTAACTTTACGGCATAAACATTTGTCGCAAATAAACATGATAAGGCAATTAAACTTATTTTTTTCATCTTTGATCCTTAATTAGAAAAAGTTCCCCAGGTGCTTCTTTATAATTTCTAGTCGCTTAAATGCAACCGCTTTGAATAAATTTATACTACTTCTTCGATTATCTTTTGAATTTGGATCAAATTCAAGACTTGCTTTAAAGTCTTTTTCTTTTTTCTTTAAAAGATTAAAGCTTTCCTGAAACAGTTCTTCTTCTTCAAAGGGAATTGTAAAAAATTGCATGTAAGCAACTCTAATAAAATCATTTTCAGGGTATTTGTTCATGGCTTTTTCAAAAATCTCCTGTCCTTTATTAGGATCCCCACCCATCATCGCAGGAGTCAGAACGAGATTCGCTGCATAAAAGATATCGCATGCTCCCCTATTGAAGTCTGGGTTAATCTGACAGACATAATCAAAAATGGCCTTAACAATAGGTCTTTTAGCAATTAGTGCCATATCATCTAGGTTAAAGAGAATAAGCCCTCCATAGGCTTGGCCGATGAAAAATAATGTTTCTAATTCGAATTTAGAGGTTCCAAGCTTTCCTAGAAGTCTGGACGACTCCTCTTTGGAGCTACTCACTTTCTGAATTTGATCGAAATCAAGACCGTAGGTTTTTAAGAATTGTTCACCATAGTTCACTGCTTTTGAGTAATGATAAATTGCTTGCCTCGTATTTGGTCTTATTTCAGACTCATTATATTCCTCATTCAATGCCAAAGTTTCACTGACAACGAAAGCATATCCCGCGTAGCCTTTTACCAAACCGCTTAAAACACCTCGATCCTCCGGAGAGATGTGATACAGCCCCTCCATCAATTTTAAATTACCAGGAACCCCGTAATAAAAAATATCCCAATTCCCCTCTGTTAGGACTTCATCACTAGCTTTAGCAAGCATGCCCCCTGCAGATTTTACTGCCATACGATTGATGAAACTGCCACAACCGGACAAAGAGAAAAGGCAAAGTAGTAGAATAATTACTTTAAATTTATCTGTTAAAGCTAACATTTAAAGACACTCTCCCTGCACGCTAAAACCAGCATGCAATTATAAGTTACTGAAAATCACACGATGTCCTATAGAGTGCCCTAAATATCAACTGTTTACAACCAATTATAAGCTTAGATTAGTGCATAATTTCCACCGAGCCACTTGCGTTGCGTTATTTTTTTCCTTATACTAATCTCGACCGAGCCGATAGGAATTTTTTCGGAGGATTATTTTATTAATATTTCGTTAGTAAAAATGTATGACCACCCTTAGTTAAGCCAATAAATCTTTATTTGCCTGACTAATAGGTGAATAAGGATTAATCATGAAAACTGTTAACAATAATAACAATGAAACTTCGACCAAAGAGCAAGATGCTTTAGTTCAACTAAAATATGGAAACTCTATTGGGGTTTACAAGAAGTCACTTCGGCCAACAAAATCATTGAAGCCTTTTTCATTTGCTCCCAAAAAAATTAAAACAGTATCTAAAGTTCAACGAACTTCTCTTCCTCTGGAGAAGAGTCCTGAATCAGTTTAATTTTTTCTTGATGAATTAATCTGAGGTTACCTTTAATTGCGTTAAAACTCTCAATTAAAAGGTCATTTTTTTTTTTATATTTAAGATTAATATACCCAATCTTAAATCTCTTCACCTCTTTAAAGCACTCTGCTTGGTCAAAAGAAACTTCAGATTCCCTATTTTCGTCGACGCAGCCTTTTACTTTTTCACTCAAATATTTTTTCACCGAAATATCAATTTCCTTTTCTCTATTCAGGAACTCTTCGATGGAAATTTTCTGTATCTCCTCCAGGTCCAGTTTAATATTTTCAGTTTGAATGTTAGCACTTAAATCTAAAGTTATGATGAGACACAACCCACTAAAAAATAGTTTTCCAATTCTTGTGCCCAAATTCAGAATATACAACATCCTCCAATAATACTTCCAAAAGCTCAATTGGCAAACCAATTACATTGGTAAGGCTTCCTTCAATCGAGGATACAAAATAGCAATTTGGGTCTTGAATAGCATAAGAGCCGGCTTTATCTCGATAGGTATTAAATTTCAAATAGTGCTCAATGCTTTCGTTGGCGAGCTCAAAGAAGTTGACATTAGTCACCTCTGTACGGGTCACTTTATGCCTCCCATGAGAAAAGCCAACGCACAAGGAGGTTACTACCTGATGACATTTACCACTTAGAAACCTTATCGTTTCAAATGCTTCCAGATAATCTTTTGGCTTACCGTAAATCTTATCCTTAAAACAAACAATCGTGTCTCCAGTTATTATCACTGCACTCTCACTAGAGATGCTTTCAGAAATATGATCGAACTTCCTAGCAGCTATATCCTCACAAAATAGCTTCGGTTCTGAAAACTTTGAGACCTCGTCAATTTCAGGCTTTAAAACCTGAAAGTCTAATCCGAGAGAGCGCAAAATATCTTGCCTTCTTGGGCTTCCTGAGCCCAGAATTAAATTATTTTTTTTATTCATTTCAAATGGTCCTCGAACTCCTGGAAATGCATCGACATTTTATTATTAAACATGATCACTTCTCTTAGCATATTCTCACGACTTACCCCATTGAAACTAATTTTAATTTCGGAAAACAAACGATTGAAATAATTCGAGTACTGATAATAGTCGATGTATCTACTCATTTTATCAATATTTTTATAGCCATTTTTTTTTAGGAAGACTTCTCTTTCCCCCAGAAATGAGGCGCCTTGTTTATTCATGTATTCAATTAAAAATTTCTTTCTATTTTTCAAATTCACATCGCTAATCATGTACCGCCTCCAGAATTTCATTTGAGAATTTGAGGAAAAAAACAACCCTGCATTTTTAGAGATAAATATCTCTGAGATAATTTCTATCGATGGTATATCTGAAACTGAAAAATCACCAAACCAATACAAATTGCTATCAACAATTTCAACAACACCGCTTAAGCCAATCGAATACCACACTTTTTTCTTTGAAAACTCAAATTTTTCTAACCGCTCAATATTTTTCTTGTAAAACAATGCACCTTCATCAATCCTGGTAACTTTGAGGTGATCATTCCCCTGCCAATCAACAACAAACTCTAAGCTTGCTTGTTTAAAGTCAATAATTAAGTATGGGCTGTTAATGATATGATTTATTTTTTTTGAATCAAATATTCCACGATTATTAGCTTTTAAAAAGTTCAACATCCTATATTTTTCATTATGAAAAGTGCGAGAAGTGTAGTTGTCTCTTTTAGAAAAATCTAAAAAATCTACGAACTCATGAAAATCAAAAAATGGATAAAAAATCCTATCACTCTCGAATACAGATGATGGCCCTGAGCTCTCCTCTCTCCTCGAAACAAAAATTACATTTCCATTATTAATACGATGAAAAAATATGATATTTTTTGGAGATACTTCAAAAGACTCAAGTGAGTATATCGAATTCGGAGACATACGAATAATCGTTCCATCGACGAGAGTGATCCACGCATGACCGTTATCTTTTGTTTCAATAAGGTCTCCTTGCTTCAAAAGTCCATTTTTTTTTGATTGGATTCGTCCATCACCGCGAAAAACACTCACCTTCCCCTTGATTGCCGCCAACTTACCTAGAATTAAGTTATTTTTTTCATCATAATCTTCAAATTGCCTTCCATTATTCAGAACTTTTTGCAGCCTTTTTATTCGCCAGCTGGCCGTACTAAACTCTAGGTTCTGAAACTGTAATTCTTCCATTTGTCTGTTGTATATTTCGTCAACAGAATACTCAGTATTTTCTGAAAGGTTCAAAGGAGAATTGACAATTATCTCACTTGAAAGCTGGCCAAAATCAGGAACACTCCCCCATGAGAAGACGTCAAAACTAAAAGATAAAAAACATAATGCTATTACTATCTGCATAGTTTGTTTATCGGTTGAATTAAGATGATATAAATAGGCAAATTTTTCTCATTTCATTCGATTTATCCAAACTCAAATCTAGGCAATATGCACAATATTTTGTATAGCTTTAACGAACTTTTAAAAAAGAGGTAAATGTGTCATCTGAATCTAATGGACAAGAGAGTTTTAGCTTTCCAAAAATGGAAAATTCCATCCTTAGCTACTGGAAGGAAAAAGACATTTTTAAGAAATCTTTAGATCAAACCAAAGATTCTGAACCCTACATCTTCTATGATGGACCTCCATTTGCGACCGGGCTTCCTCACCACGGACACCTTGTTGGTAGTATCTTGAAAGATATTGTCCCGAGATATTTTACGATGAAAGGTAAATATGTTGAGAGACGTTTTGGTTGGGACTGTCATGGCCTGCCAATCGAGCATGAGATCGACAAACAACTTGGTATGTCTGCCCAAGACGCAGTTAAAGAGCTCGGAATAAAGAAATACAACGATGAGTGTCGCAAAATTGTGCAACGCTACACATCAGAGTGGGAAAAAACAATATCTCGAATTGGCCGCTGGGTAGATTTTGAAAATGA
>JAURQB010000213.1 GCA_030836365.1 Bdellovibrionota bacterium
GACGCTCCTACAAACTGATGATCGAAACACCCTCCGGAAAACAGTACTCCTCGGAATTCGATGAATTAACGGCCCCTGCCCTCATTGATTCCGTCTATCCTGTTTTAGAGAATAAAATTGATCCTGCCTATGATTATGAGTTGAGCGGAAACCAGTTCTACTTAGATTCAAAGACAAATAAGGAGAACGATGTATTTTATCTGTGGAGGCTGGAACAAACCTATGAATACAACGCGGATTTTTTTATCCAGCCTGGAAAAGCCGTTTGCTGTTCCCATGATAAAATCTTCTGCAATAGGTGCATTAAAAACACGCTCTTTTCCAAATTCTTGTTGCATTCCTTTAGAAACGTTAAAGATACCGCCTTTATCTTTGTTGGCCATATCTTGGCCCCAGATAAATGTATCTGGATTGTGACGAAATTCAGCCTTAAGCGTTTCATTAATTGCCGTGATGAGCTTTATTTCTTCACCCTTTTGGCTGTGCACACCTAGTGGATATTTTTCGCACTCATATTCAGGAGCATAAACAAAGTCCCAAATACTTTCTTCTGTTGGTGTCGGTGCACTCATCGCTTTTTTGTGAGCGTCAATTACTTCTTCTTTAATTTCAGCTTCTATTTTCGTGATTTCTGCATCACTAAGGGCCCCAACTGCTAGTAATTCAGCTTCAAATTTTTTAATTGGATCTTGAGCAATCGCTGCTGCTCTTTCCTCTTCACCTCGGTAGAGCTCATGCTTATCAGAATTTGAGTGTGATCCCATTCGTACACAATCAGCATGCACGATTACCGGGCCGTGACCGTTTTGAATTATTTCTTTCGCTCTTTTCATTGCTGCAAGAGAGTCGAAAACGTCTTTACCATCACAGTGAATAATGGTTGTGTTTTTAAATCCGATAAAGTTGTCTGCAACTCGCTCGTTATTTGTTTGATCGCATTTAGGAACAGAAATACCGTAACCGTTATCTTGAAAAACAAAAATCACCGGTAGTTTTTCATTGTCTGCTCCGTTGATCGCCTCATAGCAATAGCCTTCGCTTACAGAAGATTCACCTTGAGAAGAAATGGAAACACCTGGCTTGTTATATTTTTTCATCGCGCGAGCAATACCGGCAGCATGAAGTGTGTGGTTCCCGGTGCAACTTGAAACGTTGTGAATATTCCATTCTGGCTTGGCAAAGTGGTTTGACATATGTCGTCCGCCACTGGCCTTATCAGTTGCGCGAGAAATTCCATTTAAGATAATTTCTTCTGCTGTTAGTCCAGCAGATAGTGTCGCTTGAAGGTCTCTATAGTAAGGAAAAAAGTGGTCCGTCTCACGGTCGAAAATTTGTCCGATAGCTAATTGAATGGCATCGTGGCCGGCACAAGGTGCATGGTATGACCAACCAATTGCTTGTTTCAAATAATTTGGCGCGCGATTATCAAGAGCTCGGCCAAGTTTTAGCAAGCGATATAATTTTAGGAGTTCAGTTTTTTCAAACTTAGCAATGTCAGACGCTTGTTCTTTGGTTTCGTTATTTTCCATAGATGTTTCTTTATTCATGGGACTTCGGCATCCTGTTTAAGTTAATTTATGTGGGCGGATACTAGTAAAAAACCCCTCATTGTTCAAGGAAAACGCCCGCTGATGAAAATTAAATAGGGTTTGTTTCTAGGTTGAAATTAATTAAACAATTAAATCTATTTGTTGCGACGCGTTCATCCTCAACAAGCTATGATAACTGATTATTATCACTGGACACCCCTTGGTTTGGTTGAGAGAATTTCAGCGCAAAAAATCAATTGAGGAGTTTCCATGGAGTGGATGATTATTGTCACCTGGCTTGCGCGCATTATCTTACTTATTTTAATTTTGATGAGTGTGTATGCATTGTCGATTATTCTTGAACGCAGAGATTTTTTCAAAAAATTCTCGCTAACAACTTTTGAGCCTACTTGGATTGAGTTATCTGAGGACGGAAAGATTGATGAAATTAAAATTGGTTTAGATAAAAGTAACCCCTTTATGAACCAAATTTTATCCGCCTTTGAAAGCTCAGCGAGTTTTCAATCAGTCAGGTCCCTTCAACTGTTAAAATTTAAAAATTTGGAAGAAGGTAAGGCAAGTGTTTTAGGAACTTTTGGATCAACGGCTCCTTTTATCGGTCTTCTTGGAACTGTGTTCGGAATTATTGTTGCGTTTGGAGAGTTATCGGCCGGAAAAGTTGATAGTAACTCTATCATGTATGCATTAGCAGAGGCACTCATCTTGACGGCAGTTGGACTTGTGGTCGCGATTCCAAGTGTCATGAGTTTTAATCATTACTCTAGGCGATTAAAAATCGAGCGAGATCGTGTTCGTGTTCTCCAAGATATTATTCGTTCAACGATTACAAAAAACAGCTAGGAGAGTCCGATGGCATTTTCTAGCGATGAACAAACAGATGGGATAAACGATATTAACATCACGCCATTTGTTGATGTCGTGTTGGTTTTGTTAGTTATTTTTATGGTGACGGCGCCCATGATGATCAAAACTTCCATGGAACTCAAACTTCCTTCCGCCGAAAATACTGATCAGATTGAGCAAGTCACGTTGGGAATAACAATATTAAAAAGTGGCAACGTGATGTTAAATGGAACATTGATATCACCAACAGACTTAGAGGATGAAATAAGGAGCTCATTAAAAAAGGATCCTAAAACTCAAGTAATCATCATCGCTGATAAACTGGCCACTCATGGAATGGTTATTGAGCTTCTTGATCGAATTAAAGGGGCCGGCGCAACGAATTTCGCTTTTCAAGTCGAGAAGAAAAACAAATGAAGTTGATCATTCAAGATCGCTATCTTTTAAAATCAACGGTGATTCATGTCTTGGCCGTTTGCTTATTTTTGGGGATGGTTTTAATTTCGCGCGCACCTGAGAGGGCGCCTCTTGTGGAATTTCGAGTTATTGAAGCTCCCCAAAAATTAAAAGTGAGTAAAGTTATGCCACTTAACGCCGCACCAATTGCACCACCAATTAAAAAGGCGCCACCGAAGAAAAAAAAGAAAAAGAAAGGAAGAGAAGTTTTTGGTGTCAACAAAAACTCGCAAACATCGGATAGCACGACGGCCTTAAAAACTAAAAAAGGAAATACTGTTGCAAAAGCGGTTGATCAAAAAAAACTCAAAAAGGGTGATGAAGAAGCATTGCCAATTCCAGAAGAAGAATACTTAGTGTCGGCCATGCCTCGAGTAATTGCTGAGTTCAGAGCGCCTTATCCTGACGAGGCAAAAAAAATTGCCATTGAGGGAAAGGTTGTGATGGATGTTTTAGTCGATGCAAAAGGTGATGTACGAAAAGTGACTTTAGTAAATGGGCCAGGTTTTGGCCTTAATGAAGCGGCCATTGAGTCCATGAAGCAATTTAAGTTTGCGCCGGCCAAAATTGGTGAGCGAGCAGTCGCAGTAGTCATCCGTTATGGAATAAATTTTGTCTTAGAGGATTAACCGTGAAATTTGTCATTTACACAATACTTTATAGCTTACTTTTTATTCAATTTGCTTGGGCCGAAAAAATTCAGGTCAAAGGTATTGTTAAAGAGATGGGAAGTCGGCGATTGATGAAGGAGACCAAAATTTTCTTTTTACCAGAGAAAGTCGTGGCCGTCACAAATGAGTTCGGGGAATTTAGCGTTACTTTAGATGATCAAAAAAAGTGGGATGTTATCGTCAATCTCGCCGGTTATAAAAAATTTAAAGAATCATTAGAAATAAAAGAAGGTCGAGTATTTAATATTTATCTAGAGAAAATTGAATACAACTTGTTTGAGACGACAATTGTCGCGAAAAGTGATAAGCGAGACCCCACGAAAAAATCACTTACCTACACCGATTTTTATTCAACTCCTGGTGCCGGAGGTGATCCGGTTAAGGCCGTTAGTAATTTGCCGGGAATTAATCGCTCCACTCAAGGTGCGCGAGTTGTTATTCAAGGTGGAACGCCAGACGATACTCAGTACGGTGTGAATCAACAATATGTACCAATCGTTTTTCATTTTGGAGGAATAACAAGTGTCATTATGCCGGAGGCAATTGAGAGTGTGGATTACCTCTCTGCTGGTTATGGCCCTGAATATGGGAAGGCGATTGGGGGGATCATCAATTTGAATACGCGCTCACCGCGAACGGATCGTTATTATGGAATTGGATTTTTAGATATCTTTAATGGTGGTCTTTTAGTTGAGGGTCCTGTTAGTGAAAAAGGCTCTTTTTTGTTAAGTGCGCGTCGCTCTTGGGTTGGTGAAGTGCTAAAAAAAATTGCAGAGGAAGAAGATGGTTTTGACTTTACGGTGGCGCCTTCTTATACAGATGCCACTTTTGTTTATGAATATAATAAATCAAAAGCAAAAAAATACTCAGTGACAGGATTGTATTCTCTTGATGAGCTTAAGTTTGTTTTAGACATGCCGCTTGGAAATGATCCCTCTACGCGTGGAGACTTTAAAAACGAGACAGGCTTTCACCGGGTGATCGGTCGCTTTGACCATGAACTCAGTAAGAATAAAAAATATTTTACTTCACTTGCTGTTGGGGGGGATCAAATATTTTTTAAAATTAATGATCAATTTTTAGATGTTGATTCGACAAATTATACTTTACGGTCTGAATATCAAATGAAGAAAACATCTTGGACTCATTACTTCGGACTAGATTGGTCTTACGAAGATTATAATGTCGGTATTAATTTACCATTTTTTGACAGCGATAATGGCGGAATTAGAAACCCATTTTCTCTTGGTGAATCACGGGCCGGAAGACGAGAGGGAAATTGGTATGAGCTTGGTTTTTATTCCAGACATAATTATCAATTAAATAATGAAGGAAACTGGGTTTTTACACCGGCCATGAGGCTTGACTACTACTCAGCGACAGAAGAAGGAGAGAGCTTAGTTGATAAACTTTTATGGCAACCTCGTTTTTCCATGAAGTATCTTCTGAGTGATTATGAGTTTTTTCGTCTCTCCTCTGGTATATATAACCAGCTCCCTGAAGAGAGAGAGGTTAACTCTCTTGCTGGTAATCCATACCTTAAGCCGCTTATTGCTCGTCATCTTAATATTGGTTATGAGAATGATTTAAGAAAAGGAAGCACAGACGGGCTCAAGGTTTATACAGGTCTTTTTTACAAAGACCTTAATGACCTTGTAAATAGTTCCAGTCGATTAGTGGAGAGGGCCGGAACTTTCACGACGGAGAACTTTAGTAATGAAAGTAGTGGTGAGATTTATGGAGGCGAAATATACCTTCAATATAAAAATGATCAATGGGCACTAAACACGAGTTATACTATTGCGCGCTCAAACCGAGTAGATCAATATGGAGTAAAACAACTTTCTCAATTTGATCAAACACATAACTTTAATGTGATTGGAAGTTATCAATACGAGCGCTGGACTTTTTCAACGAGGTTTAGATTTGTTACTGGTAATCCAAGAACTCCAGTAAATGGCGCCATTTATGATGCGGATAATGACGTTTATGTTCCTGTGCGAGGCGATTTCTTTAGTGAAAGAAATAAAGACTTTTTGCAATTGGATTTAAGAATTGATCGTAAGTTTATTTTTCGAGACTGGATTTTGAGTGCTTATTTGGATATTCAAAATGTCACTAATCGATCTAATAGTGAAGGGCTTAATTATAATTATGATTACAGTGAATCTAAAGTAACATCGGGGATTCCTGTTCTTCCTACTTTTGGCCTAAAAGGAGAATTCTAATGAGATTATTTCTATCAGTTTGCCTATTCTTTTTAGTTAGTTGTGGTGATGATAATTTTAAAAAATATGCCGCTTTATCTGAATTTAGAGTTCTCGGTATTTTGGCCGATAACCCTGAAGTGAGTGACACAAATGAAACGGTATCCCTTACTCCAGTCGTTAGTGATATTGCTAATGAAGGCCGAACAGTTACCATGAAAGTTGAGTCTTGTGTCGATCCAGGAATTGCGACAGGGGAAGAAGTTAATTGTGAAGGAGAAGCTCTTTACCAATTAATTACTGAGGAAAATATCGATTTGAATGCCTTGTTAGGGGCAAGTTATTACACCGGAGCAATAAACTCAATCGATATCACTGTACCTGAAAATATATTGGCCAACCGATCACCTATTGAGCAATTTAATGGTATTGATTATCTCGTGATTTTTAATTTTTCTGTGGGAGGTGAAGAACTTGTTCGAACATTCAGACGAATAAAAGTTTCAACAAAACCTGAGAAGAATTCAAACCCGACGATTTCTAGTAGCAGTGATATTTCATTATCAGCAAATGAGCAGGCTTTAAGCCTCGTGGCCGGAGAGTCACCGCAAGAATTTTCATTCCTAGATTTGACAGGTGAGCAAAAAACCTCAAAAGAGGTTTATTACCTCAGCTGGTTTACTTCATCAGGGGAGATTGAAAACTCGCAAGTTTATGTCGACGAAGAAACTAAAATTACTTTAGATTCAAATTTGCCCAATGAGGCGGTGGTGGTTGTATTCCTGAGAGATGGCCGCGGTGGATCTGATTTTTTAGTGAAAAAGTTACCTTGAAAACGATATCTTGAAAAAAATATGAGCACGCATTAATCTAGGAGATGATTTAAGCAGGAGAGTGGTTTTATTCGAAAGGGAATTTTTATTCATTTAATTGAAGGATTTCTTTGTATCCCGCTCATTCCTTGGCTCGCGATTTTTTCTTTTATTCATCGTGGCCCTTACAATTATCGATATCTCAAATACAAAAATGGGAAAGAATTAAGGATTCGATATCACAGTTTTTATTCCTATTTATTAAAAGGTATTTTTCACTTTTTTTTAGGTCGTGTCGAGCTGATAGGGCCTGAAGGTGATGGTGCGGCCATTGATAAACCTGCAATCATTACACGTTTTCTTATGCAAGATCTGACCTTATTTCCAGGAAGAGATGTTGTCGATGCAAATAAAACTTATCTAAGAGATCGAAGTTTCTTCTCGGATTGGAAGTATCTGATCAAATTCTTATATCTAGGACTTATCGTTAGAACCTATGAAACTGAAAAAGATAAATATGCTCTACTAAATGTTGAATTTTCTAATTTTACTTATTCAGAGACTTTGGACACCATAAAGTCATTTGCAAAGTCAAAGAAAAAAAATGTCGTGAATTTTGTGAATGCGCATTGCTTAAATGTTGCCTTTGAAAATTTAAAGTACTCGGAAGTGCTCTCAAAATCTGATCTTGTTTTGCCTGATGGTATGGGGGTTCAGATGGGATGTCGCCTTCAGGGTTACCATTTAAAAGATAATGTTAATGGAACCGATTTATTTCCTTTATTATTAAAATTAATAATTGAAGAGAGTTTATCTGTTTATCTCCTAGGAGGGACAGAAGAGGTTAACATAGGTCTGACAGAAACTTTAAGAAGAGATTATCCTACTTTGAGTATTGCAGGCGGACATCATGGGCATTTTAATCTACAAAAGAGAAATGATTCAATTATTGAAGAAATTAATAAAAGTGGTGCTGAAGTATTACTTGTTGCTTTTGGGGTTCCCGCCCAAGAGTTTTGGATAAACGATAATTTACCTTTGCTTAACTCTAACGTGGTTATGGGTGTCGGCGGATTATTTGATTTTTACTCTGGAAAAAATAAACGAGCACCACAGTGGATTAGAGAATTAGGATTAGAGTGGATTTATCGTATTTATCAAGAACCAAAAAGAATGTGGCGGCGATACGTCGTGGGAAATCCAAAGTTTCTATATCGAGTAATTAGAGGTCATAAATAAAATACTACTAGGTAAAATATTTACTCTAAAATTTAATATTTTCATCAGTTAGAATGATGAGTAAAATAAAAGGTGTCTTCAATGAGTTCAAATTATAAAAGAAAAATAATTTTAATTAACCCAGGTTTTCAGTTAAAGCTAAGCGCTTATTTCGCTTTTTTAACTGTCATTAATATTGCGATATTTTATGCATGCATTAGATACTTTTTTCTAGTTTTCGTAGACATGGGTGTTGAAATAGGACTACCAAATAATCACGTATATTTTATGTTCATGGAAGATCAAATGCTTACGATGAATATCGTCTTTCTTGTAACATCAATCCTTACTATTAGTTTACTTATGTTATTTGGGGTTTTGATTAGCCACAAAATTGCGGGACCTTTATATAGGTTTTGTAATCATCTAAGAGACATTGCTGATGGTAAAAAAGAACCGAGTGAGATTAAGTTTCGTGACGGCGATTTTTTTCCAGAGGTTGCAGATTGTTACAATAAAACGATTAGGTAATGGTAAGAAAATTAAGCCATTTATTTTTAACATTCTTATTTATTCCTTGTTTCAAAGTCTATAGCTATCCATTTACGGGGTTGTACTTCTTAGATAAAGATCAAAAAAAAACTTTTGATTTCCAGCTAGACGCCTACTATTCACAAGTGGCCTACAGTCAAGATTTCAAAGATCCACAAGTAATTGCTCCAGATATGGAGGCTGATCTCTATTTTTATTTGATGAAGAATTTTTTCAATATTAAAAGTGTAAGGCTAGAAGCAAGTCTCAATCCCTTGCCCGTTTTGGGCGTTTACCTGCGTAAGCATAAGCCTAGTTTTTATGAGGACACAGAAGTTTATGGGATTAATATGATAAATGCGCTGACTGAGGGTTTTCCGGAACCAGGAGCAATCAGCTTATTTTTAGGGAATCGTGTTTATCTTGGTAGTGAAGAATTAGGGGTGACTGGTGTTGGAATCGGCGGATTTTTATTATCTGTCGGCGGGCAACATATAGTTAATAATCTAATCTTTTCAGATAAATGGTATGAAGGGGAGGTGAAGGTAAAAGGTGCTTCTATCATGCCTACCGGGAAAATTTCCTACAGTTACAGATTAGGAGTGAAGGTTCATGAAAATAAGGGCGTTAGAGATACAACGTATCTGGGAATAAAGCGCAGCCACTCTGATTCGTCTTATCGTGGTTGGTCTCCATTTTTTAATAGTGAAATGGAGATAAGGGGAGATCTCGCATATGATAATTGGCAAATCACGCGAATGAGTGGAGTATTTGGAAAGAAATTTCCCAGTAAGAATGGCAAAATGATTTATGCACTTGATTTAGGTGCTATTTGGGTTCGAGGTAAAGGCTACCGTGGTTCATTAAGAGACTCCGTTGGTGACCCTGGTTGGAGCTTCATACTTAGACCAAACATCAGTTTTTAATCTTTAAATGGAAGCGTAACCTCAAGCTTGATAATATCTTCAACGCCTAAACCAGCGTAGGATAAATTTGGAATTTTAAAGTCTGTGAGGTTTAGTTCAAAAGTTGCTTTAATGTATTTAGAATTAAGCCTTTCATATTTAAAGTTAAACTCTTTTTCAACATCACGAATAACAATCGTTCCTTTTCCTGATCCATTTTTACCAGTAGCTTTTTTGACAATAACATTTTCATTTTTTATGCGCTCATGCATATGTTCATCTCTTAAATCAATGCCGGAAGTTAATTTTTTGGTCGGAACATAAATATCCGACACTTCTAAAACGTCACCATTGCGCCTTATCTTACCGCCTTTAATTCTATTTGATGTAATTTCAAAAGACCCTACAGTGAGAGGGACGTAAATTTTCACTCCTTTTTTAATTTTCTCAGCATATGAATTATTAAAGAGGAGAGAGATAAATAAACATATTGATAAAAGTAGATTACGTAACATTTAATGACTCCAATTTTTATTTAATAAGGCTTATGAACCACTTTGTTAATTTTATTTTTTAGCCTGTGTTCTGCATTTTTCAGACCTCGGTAGTATCCAATGAAATAAAATAAATTTCGTACATATATAGTCGGTATCGACAAAAGGGAGAGATTTTTTAAGTAGTAAATTGTTTCACCTATTGATCTTCGTAGGTAATTAATAATATTGCTTAAAATATCAGGTCTTTTCTGGTGAATAAAATAATCGGCTTCGCCCTCTATATATTTTCTGTTGTGTAGTTCTTTGTTTGAGTAATTATGAGAGTGCATGGTTATCGCATCTCTAATATAGTTTATTTTGCCTAGTTTTTTTTCAAGTATCCTATTGCCCCATTCCGTATCCTCACTTCCCCAAGACTGCTCATAAAATTTTTCTTCTTCCCAAACGCTTCTTCTGATTGCACTTAATGGAAATGATAAGGTAATTTCATTGGGGAGATCTTCAGTGTCGGGAAAACAATAGGCGTAATCTTTTCTAACCCAAGGCTTTGCATCGTGCCGTGGAATTTGCCTTCCAACCGTTGCAACAATATCAGAATTGCTGATGAGAGGATCCACTAGGTAATAAAGAGATTTAGGATGTAAAAGAACAGAGTCAGAGTTAAGCATGACAATAACTTTTTCAGGAATTTCATTTATTGCTGCATTAAGAACAGGCCCAGGTATGTAAGTGTTCCCATGCATTTTAATTTTTGTGTGAGAAAAACGGTTACAAATGGAAATCGTCGTATCAGTTGAGCCACTATCAACTATGTATAGTTTAAATTTTACGTCTATTTGTGAAAATAATGCAGCAAGGGTTTGAGAGATAACCCAGTCGCTATTTTTTGTTCTCATTAATACGGCAATATCAATCACAAGTATTTCTCATTAGAATATTATTTAAAACTGTTTTATTATAGATTAAATCGTAACGGTAAGGAATTAAAATGTCAGATACTCCGCACAAGGCACGGTTAGTAAATTTCAAAAGTCGAGAAATACTCATCAAAGAAGGAGATAGGGATAGACTTCTCTATGTAATTAGAAAAGGCAGTGTCCGCGTATATAAAACATATCTAGGCAAAAAATTAACACTTGCTATTTTGGGAGTAGGAGAAGTATTCGGCGAGCTAAGTTTCTTCGATGGACAGCCGCGAATTGCAAACGTTGAAGGTATCGATGATGGAGAGCTTTTAGTCGTTGATGGTGAGCTTGTTCAAAGTGACTTAGAGACGCTTCCATCTTGGATGCCTGGTGTTTTTAAAACAATAATTTCAAGGCTCAGAGAGACTGATAATAAGCTGACGCTTCTTAAAAATAAATTTGATTTAGGCTCAGGGTCCAAAGATAATGATTTAATAATTAAAGAAGTCATCACAGAATCCTTAAGGATTTCTAAGATATTTAGTCTTTTCTTTGGTGGGGAAGTGACCACATCTGGAGATAATCTAGATCAATCTATTCGTGAACTTGAGGTTTTACTAGGCCCTACATTTTTAAAAGTAGAAAAAATAATCCTAATATTTCAAAAAGACGGATATATCTCGGAAAAAGAGGTAGATGGGAAAAAAATATTGTCTGTAAATAAAGATGAAGTTACAGGTCTTATTCAGTACTTGAATGATAAATTAAATAATAATGAGATTTGGATACTCTCTCGTTCCACCCTCAGGTTTTTAAGTGAGGTAATGGACCAAGTTCAAAAGCAAAGTAAGGACTTTGATGAGAACACGTTAATATCAGAAATTTTTGAAATTGATATTCTAGAGAAGTTCATCAATTCAGATGATTTCTTTAGAGAAGTGAAGGTTTTTGGCCTCAAAGAAGACAAAAAAATTAATATAAAAGTCAGTCAAATTAATAATCACTTAAAATATCAAAGTTTAATGGCCAACTACAATATCAGAGTTGACTGAAAAACCTTTATTTTTTCTTTCTAAGTCTATCGACAATGACAGTGCCCGCGGCATCTCCAAGAACGTTGGTTGATGTTCTAAATTGGTCAAGTAAATGATCAACAGCGTACAATATAGGAATGTAATATAAGGGTAATCCAACTGCTTTAGCCACGATCGCCATGGTAATTAGACCCGCGGAAGGGACTGCAGCAGCTCCAACGCTGGCAAGCACGGCAGTAATAAATATGATGATCGTTTTTGCCGGAGTGAGGTCTATGGGTACATCAGCAAGCCCTCCAAAAACTTGGATCATGAAAATGACGGCGACGCCCTCATAAAGTGCTGTTCCATCCATGTTGCAAGTGGCACCAACAGGAAGAGCAAAATTACTAACTTTTTTATCAACTTTTAAATTCTCTTCAACATTTCTAATGGTGACCGGCAAGGTCGCCGCACTAGAAGTGGTACTAAAGGCAATAAGCCAGGCTTCACGCATTCCTTTTAAGAATGTAAAAGGACTCATTTTTCCAAAAACTTGAACAATTATCAGGAGAAAAATAATGTGAAAAGCAATTCCGACGACAACGGTGATGCAGTACCATGATAAGCTCTGAAGTGCTGGAATTCCCTGGGTGGCCATCATGTTCGTTATTAAGCAGGCGATGGCAATGGGGGAGAGTTTCATTACCCACATGGTGATTGTATTCATCACTAAGTTAAGCGAGGAAAAGAAGTTAGATACACCGGAGGCAGCATCGCCTAGAACTAAGCAAGCTAATCCGATTAAAATGGCAAACACAATGATGCCCAGAGAGTTTGTATTAGCAAGGCTATCGAATGGATTTTTTAAGATTTTTAGAAGAATATCTTGTCTTAGCATTTCACCAGGAGAGCGTGTGGCCCCTTTGTTTAATCTGGACCATTTTTTTGAATTTGCCTCATCGGCACTCGCACCACTTCCGATTGATAGAAAATTGATAAAAGAAGAGCTGGGTTGTTGTACGTCATATTTTTTTTGAATTTCATTTATTTCTTCTATTCTATTGTTACGGATTTTTACCGAAGATTCTTTTGTTCCAGGAGAAATAACAAATACGGCAATTAGCCCAATAGTAACGGCAATAGCGGTTGTCGAAAAATAATATATCAACGTTTTTATGCCAATATCGCCTAGTTGATCACTTGAGGGAAGGCTACATATACCATTAACGATAGAAGCTAAAATTAATGGGGCGATGATCATCTTTAGAGAGCCAATGAAAAGGTCTTTCCCGAGTAATTTAGTGTACCATAAGATATTTTCCATCACTGATGGGTTAATTGCCGATTGATAGATGTTTAACAATAAACCAAAAATGAATCCTAAAATCATTCCAATAATTATCCAACGGTGAAGTTTACTACCTTGTGCCATAGTTGTTTCCTAAATGTTTTTTTTCATCATACATAAAATGAGCTCCGCCGTAAAATTTCTTAAGAAAGTGCTACAACCAAATTCAAATCAATGAAATAATAGAAGTGTAAAAAATTTTAGAACGGAGCTCTATATGAAAATTGCGGCCTTCAAGGAAGGGGACCCACAAGAAAAGAGAATTAGTCTTATTCCTGCATCGGTAAAAAAGCTCACAGGGATTGGAATTGGCGTAAACCTGCCATCAAACTTCGGTGAGACTTTAGGAATAAAAGATGATGAATTTATAAGTGCTGGGGCTTCCATTTTTGGCGATGAAAAAGAAATGGTTGAAGTAAGCGATTTTGCGATTCGCATAAAAGCTCCCAAAGAGGGCGATATAAAGAATTTATCGACGGGAACGATTCACTCAAGCTTCCTTGATCCATTTAATAATCCAAAACTTCTTGATTACTTTAATGAACAAAAAGTTTCTAGTATCAGTTTGGAAATGATCCCAAGAACAACGCTTGCACAAAAAATGGATTTTTTGAGCTCACAAGCAAATTTAGCAGGCTATGTTGCTGTTGTTAATGCTGCTTCTAGGCTGAATAAAATTTTTCCGATGCTAATGACCGCTGCAGGAACAATTTCTCCTTCTCGAGTTTTTATTATTGGTGCAGGAGTCGCAGGCCTTCAGGCCATTGCAACGGCAAAGAGGTTAGGTGCACGAGTTGAGGCATTTGATACCCGTCCAGTGGTTGAAGAACAAGTTCAATCTCTTGGGGCAAAATTTATCAAAATAGATATGGGTGATACTGGCCAGACCAGTGGTGGTTACGCAAAAGAGCTTACGCAAGACCAGCTTGAACTTCAAAAGCAAGCGATGGCGAAATGTTGTGCCAATGCTGATGTTGTCATTACAACGGCTCAACTTTTTGGAAGACCTGCTCCTCGTATTGTCACTGATGAAATGATTTCTCAAATGAAGCCAGGAAGCGTAATTGTTGACTTGGCCGTAGAAAGTGGTGGTAACGTAGAGGGGAGTAAAGTCGGAGAAGATGTTATTTGTCATGGGGTTACGATCCTTGGAGGGGCTAATTTCGCTGGCGAGGTTGCCGTTCATGCATCTCAAATGTTTTCAAATAATATTGTAAATTTGGTGGAGTCTTATTGGGATAAAGATCAGTCAAAGTTTAATCTTGATCTTAACGATGAAATAGTCAAAGGCTGCTTGATGACTCACGAAGGCAATATTGTTAATGAAATGTATAAAAATATCGTAGGAGGGGCATAAGCATGGATACAACCACCGCCATTTCACTAACTTTTATTCTATTACTTTCAATTGCCTTGGGCTTTGAGCTTATTTCAAAAGTTCCCTCAACGTTGCATACGCCTTTGATGTCGGGATCTAATGCGATTTCTGGTATCACTCTTCTTGGTGCAATCAGCCTGGCCGGAAGTGGAGCAGACGAATTGCTTGTCACAATTCTAGGAACTCTTGCTGTTACCTTTGCGATGATTAATGTTGTCGGAGGTTATATGGTGACAGACCGAATGCTCGAAATGTTTAAGAAAAAAGAACAAAAAAAATAATTAGGAAATACAAATGGATACATCTATTGTTATTAATTTAGTCTACGTTATTAGTACATTTTTTTTCATATTAGGATTAAAAAAACTTGGCTCTCCCGCAACTGCTAGAAGTGGTAATATGCTCTCATCGGTTGGGATGCTCTTAGCAATCGTTGTCACTTTAATTGATAAAAATATAATTTCTTATCAATGGATTTTAATAGGCCTCGCTACAGGCTCGATTGTTGGTGCATTGATGGCGCGAATGGTTGCGATGACGGCCATGCCTGAAATGGTGGCGGTTTTGAATGGCTTTGGAGGTATCTCAAGTTTGCTCGTTGGTTATGCAGCCTATTTACTGAGCCCAAACATGGGAGTGTTCACAGGAGTAACGATCTCTGCCTCTGTTTTTATTGGAGGAGTGACCTTTACTGGTTCAATTATCGCATGGGCAAAATTAAGAGGACTCGCTTCAAAGCCTCTTCAATTTACAGGTCAGCAATTTTTTAATACGGCCCTGTTAATTGGAATTTTTTATTCAGCGTTTATGCTGCTTCAAGATCCCGTTGCTAACGTTCAGTTCTTTTACATTTTATCCGGACTATCTCTCGTCATGGGTATAATGGCCGTAATTCCTATTGGTGGAGCGGATATGCCAGTTGTTATTTCTCTCCTTAACAGTTACTCAGGGATGGCCGCATGTTCTGCTGGTTTTGTGATGAACAATAACCTACTCATTGTTGCGGGTGCACTTGTCGGAGCGTCAGGAATTATTTTGACTCAAATAATGTGTAAAGCGATGAATCGCTCCTTAGGGCATGTTCTTTTTAGTGGATTTGGGGCGGCAAAAGCATCTCAAAAAGAAATTACGGGTGAAACAAACCCGATAAATGTTGAGGATACGCATTTGATTTTAGAGGCCGCTACTAATGTATGTATTGTTCCTGGCTACGGATTAGCCGTTGCTCAGGCGCAACATGCAGTTAGAGAACTTGCTGAAATGTTAGAGGAAAATGGAGCAGAGGTGCGCTTTGCCATTCATCCCGTTGCTGGCCGGATGCCTGGTCACATGAACGTACTACTGGCCGAGGCAAATGTTGCATACGAAAATCTTCATGAAATGGATGACGTGAATCCTATCATGGAAAACATTGACGTGTGTATCGTCATTGGTGCCAACGACGTGGTTAACCCTGCGGCAAGAGAGGAGGAGAGCTCTCCCATTTACGGTATGCCTGTTATTAACGTCGATAAAGCAAAAACAGTTATTGTTCTCAAGCGTGGAATGGCGTCTGGATTTGCGGGAATTCAAAATCCATTATTTTTTAAAAGTAACACCCGAATGCTATTTGGAGATGCTAAATCAAGTGTTCAAGGTCTCGTGTCTGAATTTAAACAGTAAATCGAGTTATTTTTAATTTGAAAAAAACCTGTTAACTTCGTAAGGTGAACCAGTACCTTTCAGGAGAAATCGGTGAATAAATTATTGATGAAATCTTTTCCCACAGGCTCATTAGGCTGCAATTGCTCAATTATATACAGTGAAGAATCTAAGGAAGCGATTATTATCGACCCAGGCGATGATGAACAGCTCATCATGAATGAAGTTCATCAATTAGGACTAAAAGTTAAATTGCTACTGCATACCCATGCGCATTTTGATCACATTAGTTGCTCTAAATCAGTAAAGGAAAAAACAAATTCAAAATTGTGCCTGCATAAAGGCGATGAGCTTTTATATAAAAGCCTTCCGGTCCAACGAAGCATGTTTGGATTTGCACCTGCGATGGCCGGAAAAGTAGATGAGTGGATTGAAGACGGCCAAGAATATTCAATCGGTTTTGAAAATGGTGAATTTAAAAATTTTCTTCAAACAATTTATACGCCGGGCCACACAGAGGGGAGTTGCTCTTTTTATACCGAATATTTTGATCAACCCGTTTTATTTGCGGGAGATACTCTTTTTCAATCTTCCATCGGGCGCACAGATTTACCAGGTGGGGATTTTGAAAAAATTAAAAAATCTATTAAAGAGCGACTATATTGCCTTCCTGATGAAACGCGAGTAATCACAGGTCATGGTGCAGAGACCCAAATTTATCAGGAAAAAAAATTTAACCCATTTGTTTCTGGGTAGTTTGCATTGCGCCGTGAGGGAATATTCATAAAAGTCTTGGTTAATTTTTCTAATTAATGTTAAAACTCCATCCAATTAATTTTATAAAAAGAGGCGAATGTGAAGATAGATGGAACTTTTTCTCACTTAACAAATGGATTTTCTCGCAATGAAGATGTGAATTTAAAACTTGCGATTCTAGGTGCTCCAGGATCAGGAAAATCAACTCTCAGCGCTGGTCTTCTTTATTTTTCAAAGCTATTTCTTTTTAAAGCTGATGCAGTTCCAGAGGTTGCAAAATGGGATTATTATAAGGGCGTAGATTTTACGAATGAAAGTTATGAGTACGAGAAGTTTAATAATCAAAAAAACCTAGAGGATATCTACCCGAGTAATCTTGATATTACGATCTGCGATGCTCCTTTAATCATTAGCGCCATTTATGCCTCTTATTACAGAGGTGATGATCATCAAATTGCTAAAGATATGTTTGACTTGGCCCAAAAAGAAAAAGATAGCTACACTCATTTTCTCGTTTCAAGAAAGTTAGTTAAATTTGAAAATTTCGGCCGCAATGAAACAGAGACACAGTCAGAGCAAATTCACGCAAAAACATTAGAAATTTTAGAAAGGCTTGAAATTAACTACACTGTCATCAATCGTTATGATGATCATATTCCTATTCAAATTCTGGCGATGATTGGTGCCGTCGGAAAAAGCAAAGAGAGTAAATATCTAACAGATCCAACAATTAAAAGAAATGATCTCTTATCTGCAAACTTTGAGAATTTAGCGAAGACTTCAGAAATTACTCAATAAAATTCACCTAAAATTTTAATAAGTTTTATAATAGTTAAATGAAAAAACTATTATTACTTCTTGCTCTACTAAATTTTAATTCTTTTTCATCTGATAGCGTTCCCGTTAAAGGGATTGCTACTGATGTTGAAGATTCAAAAAAAAAAATCAAGGTATTTTCAACTCGAGATGAAGAAATTTGGAAGTTCAAACTTGAGCTTAGCGATGTGATTACGACCAGTCCCAGTGGCGTTCTAGGCCAATCAGAATCGAAAAAATTAAGTAAGAAATTAGCCCAATTTATTGAGGAGTTACCAGTTTGGTTAAAAGAAGCCAGTGAGGAAGAAAATCGCTTGATGAGTTTAGGCGTGCTTATTGATCAAAATAAAAAAATTCAACGTGAAATTATTAAAAATAAAGACACCGAAGAGGCTCAACTGATCAGATCTAAAAAAATTATAAAAGAAGTTAGCGACCTTGAAGCAGTAGTAAAGTTATTGATTAAAAAAGCAAAATCACATGGAAGGAATCTAGGGAAATTTAATAAAGAAATTGAACGGTGGAATAAATATCTAATCAAGACTATTCAAGATGATGTGGGGGCGAATTTGTTTAGTTGGAAAATAAATGAATTTATTCTCTCTCCAATAAAACAGCTGGTGGTTTTGTGGAGTGGTATCACCTATGACTTTGACCGCAGCTTTAATAAAGTAGATCAAGGAGTAATTTCAAAACATCTTAGTAAAATTATATTCATGTCAATTATTCTAATAATTGGAATGGGTGTCGTACTATATTTAGTGGACTTTTCTTACTCAAAGTTTAGTGATGGGCTTGAGTTTTTTCATCCAACATTTAGTGGCATTTTGACGAAAATATTTAATGATCGTCTTTTGCTCGTTATCTTATTCTATTTATTTTCTTGGATTAAGCTTGTTACTAATATTATTCCAGATGTTCCAAGCCTTTTTAATGTTATTACTCTTGCACCCCTTTTATCTTACTTATGGATAAGATTTGGTGCTGAAATTTTTAGTTTTTTGGATTCTTCTAAAAATAAAAATTTATTTAACATGGTGATGATTATTTTTATCTTTTTAAAAATGATTATTTTAAATCTTGGAACTGATAGTGATGCTTTGTTTTTTATGTCTAGCGTATTGGTGATGTACTTAAGTGCGACTACTTTTCGTGGATTATTCGCTTTTACTTCTGGCGTTCCTAAAGATGAAAAACAAAGAATGTCGCTATTGTTTAGATCAGCGATTTATTTAACTTATTTATTTTGTTGTCTTCTTTTCTGTGCGGGGCTTTTAGAGATAATTGGCTTTGGTGTATTCTCAAGGGTCATTCAAGGTGTGGTTTTTAACAATCTCCTAAGTTTTATATTTGTTTGGGGGGCTTACCATTTGATCACTTCTATTCTTCTTCATTTTGCGAGAAGGGAAGTAAAGTTTTTTAGCACAAAGCAAAACTACAATGAATTTATTAATTTTCTTCAAAGTGGGTTTAACACTTTAACCGTTGTTGTTATCTTTCTTTTTGTCATCAGATCATGGAGTGAGAATATATTCATTTTTGACAGTATTTGGGATTTGAAAATTTTCTCAATTGGAGAGTATGAACTCACTCTTTGGCGCCCGATTAGTATTCTATTGTGTTTTTATCTCGTGAAGGGAGCTTATCTTTTAACTGCTTACTCAATCGATTCATTCTGGGTTTATCAGTTAAATATTTCTAAAAAGTATTCGCCAAGCATAAAAACGCTCGTTCGTTATTCTTTTATCATCTTGTTTCTTGCCCTTTCTTTTGGACTCCTTGGGTTTACCTACAAGAACATTGTTATTTTTGCTAGTGCTCTAGGTGTTGGTATTGGTTTTGGTTTACAAAATATCGTTAACAATTTTATTAGCGGTATTATTTTATTATTTGAGCGCCCAATCAGAGTGGGGGATATGATTGAAGTTAATAATCTGTTTTGTCGTGTTTGCCAGATCGGTATTAGAAGCACGATTGTCGAGACCATAGATAACTCTTCAATCATTATTCCCAATAGTGAAATTATTAGTAACAGGCTGACTAATTGGACGTTGAATTCAAATGTTTTTGCCATCAATTGTCATGTCGGTGTTTCTTATGGAACTGATACTGAATTTGTCAAAAGTGTTATTATCGATTTGTTGGTAGCGCATCCCAAAATTCTAAAGGATCCAACTCCACAAGTATGGTTTGAAGAGTTTGGTGATAGTAGTCTTAATTTTCGATTTAAATTTTCAATTGATGAACCTAATGAAAAGTATCAAATTCGAAGTGAGATAATGCATGAAGTAAATAGGGCGTTTGCAAAATCAGACATCAAGATTCCATTTCCTCAACGAGATTTACACTTGAAAAGTAGTGATGTGAAACTAGCAGGAAAATAAGCTTTTCAGAACTTCGGTATATACTGGAGTTCAAAAGCTACAACATGTTTGTCGTAGGAGAAATTAGATTCATCTTTAGAACTATTTATCGTGTAATTATAATTTAGAGCAAATTCGAAATCTCGCATGAACTTTCTCCTCCACTCCATCTCGTAAGAGATGTTTGTTTCAAAACCTCTGATGTCACTTTGCTCTTTGGTGTCAGTGCCTAAAAATGATAGTGCGGTTTGTAACTCCCAGCTCCCTAGTAGTCTTGGGTGAAGGTAATCTCCTCTTAACATATATGTGTTTGTACTATTTTGTTTAGTTTCTGCTGATGTAATATCAATGTTTCCAATTAGAGAAATTGTTCTATTTCGGTTAAGTCCAATCAACTGATTAGCGAAAATGGTAAATGTTTTTGTATCTAAAGCTTTATCGTAATAACTTCTAAAATCTTGTCGAAGTTTAATATTCGTCGAACCGAACTTTAGTAACTTAATGCTCTCTCCGAAATTTAACTTCAGAGAGCGACTAAAAAATTCATTGCTACGATCTTGGTTTGTATCACGTGCTGTATAACTTGTTTCAATATCGAAGGTAAATGTTGAGGGCGTTCCCCAAAGGCCATGTTTAAAAGAGTTCCGCAAACTAGGGCCAATGACATACATATCCTCTGCAAAAATGCCGGGAATATTTTTCTCAAAATGGGTTGTGGCGTTAATTCTTATTTCAGGTGTATGACTCATACTTTTTGTGCTTGAAAAAAAGTGCTTGTAGACAAAGATTGTATTACTTAGCCATGAATCCCTAAACTGGGATGTCTCCTCAGGTAGGTTTGTTA
>JAURQB010000214.1 GCA_030836365.1 Bdellovibrionota bacterium
ATTGAGGTAAGGCCCTGTGGGGTTGATTTTTTTTATGTAGGGATTTTCAATTTTTTCTAATGCTTCAGCTATTTTTGCGCTTATTTGAGGAGGCCCCATTTTTAAAGTTTTGGCAAAACTAAAACAAGGAAAGGCAATTTGTCCGAGCTTGTCGTTTGGAGGCGTGGAGAAAAGTCCATATAAGTCATCTATCGTTGCATTAAATTCAAAACTATCTGCAAGTGCTGATTTTAGCGATGTCGCGATTGAGTCAAAGATAAGGTTATGTCGTATTTTTTCCATTCGAATTCCTGGGTGGCTGCTCCAAGTCATTTTCTTAACGATGTTTAGGTCTTTTGTCTAGTATATCAGGTAGTTGGAAACTTTTTAATCATTAAACGATGTGGGCCGACATCAGGTATATTAAAAATGTCGCCAATGCACTCAAATCCCGTTTGTTGATAAAACCCCTCAGCACTAGTCCGTGCGTTACACCAAACGAGTTCACAAAAATTTCTCTTTATCATTGGGAAGCCAAATTTTAAAAGCTCTTTACTAAACCCCTGGTTTTGATGCTCTGGCAAGGTTGCCATTCCTCGTAGTTGGTATTGAACATTTTCTGGAAAACGTGGATTATTACTGAAGTAGAAAGAGGCAACGCTAACAAGTTTTCCGTCAATAAACGCACCTAAGTGAATCGTTTGATCATCCTCATCGCCATGAAAAACACATTCTTTAGGGTCTCTTCCTGGACGCAGCATTTTTTGTCGTATCCCATATGTGTCGTGAGCGCTAATTTGCCTAACATTCATCACTTTATCTCAGTTTAATTGTCGGCTAGGGTAATGGAGTAAAGATTAGTTGTCATTAAAATAAATTGATTTAAAATCTGTGGCCGCTAATCCGAAATAGTTTGCCAATTCCGATTTCTCCGATCGTTTTAGTAAACATTTCGAAAATATAATCTGGAATTTTCGTTTTTTTTCCACTCCAGTTCGCATCCATGGCTATTAAGCAAAGGTATCTTTTATTTTCTTTGAATTCTTGTACATAAATTTTCCCTTTTAGGCCTAGTAAAAAGCCATTATCAAAAATAAAAGGATAAGTTCCAGAATCAGTGATTCGCGGTAATTTAAAATTCAAAATCATGTTAAAGGGGAGAAAGTTAGAAGACAGTTCGAGGTTTATCCGGTCATTTTTATAAGTACTTTTGGTGATAAAATCGATGTGATTTTGATAATCTTCATATCGTCCAATTATTTTCATCGCTTCTTTGCAGCTTCGGTGATGGAGCCCACTTGCCAAAAACGCTAGGTGCTGCTTGCCTTTATCACTTTCGACTTCTGATTTAACGTAAGCATTATTGTTTAAAAGATGCTTTTGAATGTTTTTACTTAACTCATGAAACGAAAAAGCCTGTGCACCGAGGTTCGGAATAGCGAGAAAAATAATTAATTTTAATATATCGAAAAAAATGTTCTTATTATGAAGCACTGTGCCTTTCCTTGAATCGACCTGCTCATTAATCTGAAAAAAGAGATCAATCTATTAAAATTCAAGACTTTAGGAAATTCTAATAATGGCAATCGAAAAAGTAAAAAGAAAAGGTAGAACCAAAGACGCAATTATTGAGAAAAAAGACCAGCGCTGGCACTGTCGTAATCGAATTACCTTAGTTTTTGGCAGTAATGATGTCGAAGAGCTTGATACGTATATTTATGGTGATCATAGTTTAGAATTTAAAACCGTGCAATTTCATCAGGCAAAATCCAAAGCAATTGAGGAGATCCTCGATAATTGTATCGATGAATTTTATCGAGGTCACGTAACCGAAATTCACACTGAGTTATCAGAGGATAAAAAAACAGTGGCGGTTGAAGATAACGGAATTGGTTTTCCACTGGCAAAAATTAAGCAAGTTTACTCTGAGTTTAGAACGGGAAGTAAGTTTCGTGATGAAGAAGTTGATGAAAAAGGATTTCTTCATCGAACTCTCGGGCAAAATGGTTTAGGTGCTGCCGCCACATGTTTGACCAGTGATTTGTTCAAAGTTCGAGTCAGGCATTACAACTCAAAAAAAGAGCGAACGGTAACTTTTAAGGACGGGGCGCTTAAAATATCTCAATCTCAAGCAAAGACTTTTAAGGGACACTCTGGAGTTCGAATTGAGTTTTCGTTGAGCAAAGAAGTTTATAAAAACAATGTAGTTGATGAAGATTTGTTAAGAAAAAGAATTATCGACCTTGCTTATAATAATCCTGGGCTAACTTTTTATTTTAATAAAGAAAAGTATCTCTTTAAAAAAGGCCTTCTTGAGCTTGCTGAAAGAATAGATGAAGCACATAGCCAGGATATTGGTTCAGACAGTTTCATCTACGAAAGTAAAAATTCAAAGAATAAAAAAGTAAAAGGTAAAATTGATACGAGTATTTCAGTTACTCTTAATAAAGCATCTGAAGATAGAGAGCGTTTTATTTCCTTCGTGAACTCAACACCAACTTTTGATGGTGGTTTTCACCACGATCGAGTGAGAAGGCTGTTTATCAATATCATTAAAGATAAGCTTGAGCGTGTCGCCAAGAAAGAAAAATTAGTGATTTCGGATAATGATGTTTTACTTGGTGTCACTTTTTTGGTTGGAGTAACAATGCCTAACCCAAGGTTTGAATCTCAAACTAAAAGAAAACTAGTTCGTGATGCCAACCTTGAAAAAGCAATTGAAAAAGTCATGACTACCCAAATGCCAAAGTTTCTTCGAAAGAACCCAGACTTTTTGGCCACTGTCGTTGAGCGCGCAAAGTCGAGACATAAATTTCAAGAACTAAAAGATGCGGCGAAAAAAGGTAAAAAGCAAAAACGTCAGCGTATTGAAAAACTTCTTGATGCCAATGAGAGAAAAAATAGAAGTGATTGTACGCTTTTTATTTGTGAAGGAGATTCGGCAATTGGTGGACTTCGCTCGGCGAGAGATAAGCTTAAGCAGGGGGGAATTGCCTTAAAAGGTAAACCAATGAATGTGTCCCAAGCAACGATTAAAGATATTCTTAATAACCAAGAGTTTTCAGATATTATGGCCTCAATTGGAATTGTCATTGGGCAAGCAATAGAGGAAAAAGATCTTCGCTATTCGAAGGTTGTTTTTCTTGCGGACTCTGATGTTGATGGCGGACATATTAATACGTTGCTCACAAATTTCTTCTACAGTTTTTGGCCGGAAATGTTTGAGCAAGGCATGATATATCTCGCCAAAGCACCCTTGTTTGAGGTGGTTACGGGTAAAGAAACACTTTACTTTGAATCGGAGCGTGAACTTGAGGGTTATAAATCAAAACACTTAAAGGAAATTAAACAAATTCATCGAAATAAAGGGCTTGGCGAAATGTCACCTCAGGCCTGGAAATATATAATGAATCGGGATACCTATACGAAAATTGAAGCCCCAAATTCCCAAGAAGCAAAAGAGATGCTCAACATTTGTTTTGGAAAAGATTCAAGTTTAAGAAAAGAGCTTCTTATTGATAATGATGGTGAAGCAACTTCTTACATGAGTGATGAAACTTCAGTTCCTAGAAAATCATCAAAAGTGGCAAAGAAAAAAACGACGAAAAAGAAAACAACAAAGAAGAAAACTGTTTCAAAAAAAATGAGCAAAAAGAATACTTCAAAAAAAGCTAGTAAAAAAACAACGAAAAAGAAGACGAAAAAAACTTCAACGAGGGCAAGATAAGTGGAAGAGCAATTTTTACATGAATTAGAATCTATTCCTTTATCCAAAATTGTAAAAGAGGAGTATCGAACTTATCAAATATACACGCTGATGGATCGTGCTATTCCTTACTTGCAAGACGGACTAAAGCCTGGCCAAAGAAGAATTCTTTACACGCTCTATCGGAATCAATCGAAAGGCTTAATTAAAGTATCAAGTGCAACGGGGCTTGTTTTGACACTTCACCCCCATGGCCCTGCGTCTGTTGAATCGGCGATTGTTAATATGGCACAAGATTATACGTTCTCTAATAACTATCCGTTGATCGATAAAAAGGGGTATTTCGGAGAGCGAATGGAAACGGCTCCTGCTGCAGGTAGATATATTGAGTGTAAGCTTGGAGAAATCGCTCAATTTTTATTATTTGATGACATGAATCAAGTTGATATGGTTCCAAATTATGATGAAAAAGTCATGGAACCGGTCTGCTTTCTTCCTAAACTTCCACTGATGCTTTTAAATGGGGCAGAGGGGATTGGAACAGGCTTTTCTTCAGTAATCCCTAGCTTTAATCATAAGGACTTAATTGCATCTATTATCCGTTATATTGAGACAGGTAAGGCAAAAAAGCTTAAGCCATGGGTCGAAAATTATGATGCTCCTATTGATGTCGAAAAAAATGGCAAAATCATTTTTCCGATGAGCTTTGAAGAAAAAGACGGCGGTATATTTATCACTGAACTTCCAAAGGGGTATGATGCCGTAAAAATCTATAAGCACCTTACTAAGTTTATTGATAGTGGGTTAATTAAAGATTTCATCGATTCAAGTGTTAATAACGATATTAATATAGAGCTCATCTTTAAGCGTGGTGCAGAGATTAACTTTGAAGAGGTCGTTGATGAAATTGGCGCGGTTTCTTCGATTTCTCCAAATTACACACTAATTTCAGAAAATGGCGTGAAGATTTTTGATCGTCCAGAAGAAATCATTGAAATTTTTGCAGAAAAAAGACTTGAAGTTGTGAGAAGGAGATATGAACTTTTATGTGTTGAATTTGGGGATCGTATTCAACAAAATAATGAGATTATTAAGTTTATTAAAAATAAAGAATATGAAGTAGCGACGAAAAAGAAAAATAGAAAGGAGTTTGTTGGATACCTTGAAGGTAAAAAATATAAATACGCAAACTACCTGGCAGATATGCCCATTTATCGTATGACAAAAGAAGAGGTTCAAAAAAGAAAGCTTCTTGTTGATGATGAAAGGAAGTTATTGGCGAAATTTCAAAAAATCGCGAAATCCCCTACGCTTGTTCGCAAAGAGCTTATTAATGAATTACATGAGGTTGATGAGAAAATCACCAATTGGCAAAAAAAGAGAAAAGTAGAGGAAGACAAGCTTAGAAAAGAGCTAAATAAGAAGAAATCTAAAACCAAGAAAAAAGCTCGGAAATGATTTTGATTTGGTAAAAAAATTCTATTAGCACCAAACTCAATTATTTGTTAAAATTAAATTAAGCTATTGAAAGCATTGATTTTTTCACGGAGGAAAATATGAGTTTAACTAAAGCAGATATAGTTGAACGTGTGTATAAAGAAGCTGGTTTTTCAAAAAAAGAAGCAGCAGACCTAGTCGAAATTGTTTTTAAGGTCATTAAAGACACTCTATCAAAAGGTGAAAAAGTAAAAATATCCGGTTTTGGAAATTTTTCAATTAGAGATAAGTCAACGAGAGTTGGCCGAAATCCTCAAACTGGTGATGCGATGGAAATATCTGCAAGGAGAGTACTTACTTTTAAGCCATCTCAAGTTCTCAAAGAAGACATAACAGCTAGGTATTCTCACCGTCTTGATGAAAAAGGCAATGAGGATAAGAGCTTGCCAGCGAAAGAGGGGACAAACCGTGCGCTAAGCAGCTTTATGACTAACTCGGAAGATGATACAAATTATAACGACTAATTTTTTTTGAGGCATCCTAAATGATTTTATTGAATCAAATTCCAAATAAATCTTTGTTTAAAGTTCAGGAAGTTTGTGACATTTGTCAGATCAAGCCCTACGTTTTGCGTTTTTGGGATTCAGAGTTTGACCAAATTCAGTCAATATCAAATTCTTCTGGTAAAAAACTTTATCAAAAGAAAGACATTCTTGTTGTCTCTGTTTTAAAAGATCTCTTATTTGAGCGAAAATTAACAATTGAAAAAGCTAGACTTGAACTTAATGAGGTTAACTTTGATGCGATTGTTGCCTCTCAAGCAATGTTGGATATTCCATCTCAAAATGAAAAAGTTAGTGAACAAGATCTAAACCTCGTTGATGATAAACTATCATTAAATACTGATGAGGATGCACTAGTATTAAATACTGGTGATAATGTGCTAGAATTAAATACTGGTGAGAATAAACCTGATCTAATGATAAATAATGAGAAAAAAATAATTTTAGATGATGCCTCTGAGCAACTCAGATTAGTTTTATCAAAAATTGATGATTTAAAGATTCGATATAATTGGGCCTAATGATTCACTTAGGTGAATCTCAATAGTCTTTATATTACTTTCTAATCTATTTTTGATCTTAATCATATACTCTTCGATCATTCGCTTAATATTTGGGGTTGCTTGGGTTTCTATATTAAGCTCTTTAATGAGGGTTAATAATGTCGTTGAGGCATGATGAAAATCATGAATCCAGGGATTTATTGCTTTTTCATGTTGAGAAACTTCTTTTTCACAAAGTTCAGTTAGGTCGTCGATAAGTTGAAAAATAATACCCGTAGATTTTCCAATATTTCTGGCGGTATGAGTAAATGAGCCTGCTTTTGGACTTAGTAATGTTCCTCCTAAAAGACAGCAAGTAAAAAGGTTCGCTGTTTTTAGCTGATGTATTGTCAAAATATTTTGAAAATTGAATACTTCATTATCCTGCTTCAGGTCCATGTATTGCCCTAGAATTAATCCTTGAGGGCCACAAAGTTTTGAGAACTCTCTTATTATTTGGACAGTATTTGGGTGTTCTATTGAAGCAAGTGTTTCGTAAGATAAATTTAAAAGGCCATCACCGGCCAGAAGTGCGATCCATTCATTATATTTCTTATGCGTACTAAGTTTACCTCTACGATAATCATCATCATCCATACATGGGAGGTCATCATGAAGTAGTGTGTACACATGATGAAATTCAACAGCACTGCTTAATTTTTGGACATTCGGATAGTCGGCAGTATTAATATTATTTATATCGATGTCTGATAAGTCACAAAAACATTTCCATACAAGATTTGATCTAAAAAGTTTTCCGGCCGGTAATATGGCATAAGAAAATACCTCATAAAAATCTTTGGGCAAATTACTTTCTAGGTAGTATGCGAGGTGGCTTTTAAGATCGTTTGTAATTTGAGTGTTCAGTGAGTTCATGGAACTGTTTATCTCATGTGTCAATGCCCTTGACAACGAACTTTTGGCTAAACAGGCTTTCTATTTTACTTTAAATTGTGGTTTGTTCACGCCGCCTTTCATTTCAAATTGATAATAGCCTTGGCTCTTCTTTTTACCATTTAACATTAACCCAATAAGGGGAATACTTTTGTTTAGTTCGTCTGTGAAATTGAACTTTCCTTCAATATCAAGGGTTAATGACCTCAGTGATTGGGGCGTTTTTATTTCTCCTTGGGCCAAAATCTCTGCAACATCCCCTTTACTACCAAGTTTTAGACTATTTACTTTAATAATATTTTTCTTTGAAAAACCAATATTGATTACATTTTCCTTCAGTAATAGTGGCGGCAAAATAAAACCTTGAATTTCTTGCTCTGAAAGTTGAAGTTGGTTGATGTTAAGTTCTACTGTGCCATTATTAATCTTAGAATACTTACCACTAATTAATCCATCAGCTGTTAATGTCCCTTTGGCTTTTATTGGTGCATCTGCAATTTTTATTAAATTTTTAAGTTCTACTTGTTGGTTGTCGATAACAATTTTAAAGCCTGATGTACCTGCTGAGAAATTGAAAGCTATAGGAGGGTCAACTTTTTCTAACTTGATAATAATTTTTAACCTTACTCCCAGTGGAGAGAAACTAATCCCCCTGAAGCCGATATAGATATTTTCAAGTGATGAAATGTATGCGGGGCATTTATCATCAAACTTGAACTGCGATAGATTCAAACCTAGGCTTAGGTATTCGAGTTCTGTGGAACTCACTTTTGGATGGCATGAACGACTTATTTTCAAATTATCGTTGGTCAATTTTTGAACTGTTGACGCCATATCAATGTTTCCACCGAAGCCGATTAGTAAAAATATTAAGCCCGCGATGGGAAGTATTTTTTTTACAGGGCCTGGAAGATTGTAGTTAATCACTTCATTTGACTGTTCAATATCTTTTTTTACTTTATTCACTTTTTGACCCTTGCTTCAAATGAAAAAGCCAAATTTAATAGGTTATCCTTTTCTCTTTTGGTGATAATTATTTCATTAAATGCTCTTGGTCTCGCGCCCTCTATTATATCGAGAACATTAGTAACTTCTTTTGTTCCTAATTTATTAACTTTGCCCTCTATCTGAATAACTTGAACGTCTCCAATGGTCTCAATTGTCTCAGCAGAGTTAATATTTATGTCCTTAAGTGAAACTCCAGCGGATCTGACTTTGTTGTAGATGTATTTGGATAGACTATTAGATGACCTAAATTCTCTCGCTGGTATTAAATTTTTAAGAGAGCTTTTCATCGCACTTTCTTGTGATTCTATTTTTTTTACTTTCTCTATGAGATCTTTTAAATTGTTGTTTTCTGTTAGTGCACTGTTGTTCGAGATGCCAAATATCAGACATATGGATAATGGTAAAATACTGATCAATGCGCCAAAGCTTATGTGAATTATTTGTTGATACCTCTCAGAGAAGTGTAGGTCAATTTGGCCATTAAGTTTGGATAATTTATTTTGAGAAATCGTAACAAATAGATTCTCCATTTTCTCATCAAGCTTTTTAAAAATATTTAATTTACTGGCCATGGATACTTACCTTACAACTATTTCGTAATTTGATTCACTAATTTCAATTACATTATCACCAAATTTACTTTGTAATTCCTGAAGTGTTTTCTTTTTCTCCGTTAAAGAAATGATTTTCACCTCACTTGAAATACTTTTTTCAAAAATTGAAATTTTCGTCATATTTATATTTTTTATTATCTTAGCCTTGCTTAAAAAGTCATAGAGCTTTTCTGTTGGCAGCTCTAATTCTTTATTAAGAATTACTGAATTTTCTTTGATTTTTTCGAGCCTTGGTTTGATGAGGGTTTTTAATTTTTGATGATTTCTTCTGTAAGCTACTTGATCTCTTTTGCCTAAATTCAAGGTTTTTGACTTGAGAACTGTTTTTAATTCACGATTTGTTTTATCTCTATTCATTTCAATAAAAATTCTTTCAATTGATAGAAAGAAAATTAAAACCATAGAAAAAATGAGTGCTCTAGATGCAAAAAAAGCGGAGTTTGAAGCAGTATTGGAGTTTCCACTTGAAAGCTTAAATTGATCTTTTAAAAAATTACCAGGCTTTCCGGATTTTGAGTTGATTACATTTAAAGCCTGATGGGTAAAAAACTCGGTATATTCAATAGAGTTTGAAAAACCATTGAGAGAAAGGCATTCTGTTTCAACTTCAAGCTGTTCCGTAAGGAAACTATCGATGTTTTCCATTTTAGACATTCCGCCTACAATAAAACACTTTTCTATTTCCATAGATGTTTTTGAACGAAATGCGAGATCCCATTTGGCAAAATCAAGAATCATTGGCTCAAACGTTTTTTCCATTAGCTTCGCAAAGAGTACTTGATCTTGATCTGCAGTTGGGTAATCTGCTGTTGAAAATAGAAACCCATTCTCTTCCTTAAAAACTTTTGCCTCATGTAAATCAAGTTCGTAGTTATCAGCAATATTTTCGTCAATATTTTGGCTTCCAACATTTGAGTAATGATTAAATACCAGTTGTCCGTTTAAAAAGAAATAGGCTTTTGTCTGTTGTTCACCCATATCAAGTATAACGAACTGTCCACTGGGCAATGGAGAAGGAAGGGGGGTGACGGAAAACTTTGGTTTTTTAAAAATTTCTATTAAATTTAAGTAAATACTTAACTCAGTAGTCACCAAGTTTGGAAATAATCTATTGGCTTTGAGCTGATGGTGTACTTGTTGAAATAAATCCTTGTTTATGAGAGAGAGACATATGTTGGATGATTTTTTGTCTATTTTATAGATGTGCTCAATCCAGTGCATTGATTGACTACCTGATGGCAGAGACTCATCTAATTGAAAGGGAATCATCATATTTATTTTGTTTTTGGCAGCAACGGGGAGATTGATCGTTCTACTTGTTGTTAAAAAATAGGGTAAAATAATGACGAGCTTCCCTGACACTTTAAGCTCTTGATGGATTTGGCTAATTTCATCAATCGTTTCTTTTAAAAAGTCAGGGTCATTGATCTCTAGTTTATGTTGGTAGGGGATTTTTTCTGTTTCTTCAAAAAACTGATTGGTCTTCGCTTGGGAGGAGTTACTTACCTTCAGAAAGTTTGATCCAATCTCATAAATAATCATTTTCATAATAATATTTTATCAAAAACTAAATATTTAGCTAGAAAATAGCCTAATTCTACCAGTTTTAATGGGACTTAATTATTATTCATTATTTTTCTAGTAGGCAATGTTGATAACTCTTGGTTCCATTAGCTCCACCGGGGGAGCCTTTTTCTTTGTTTTCTCTTTCGTTTTACTGGTTTTCTTCTTTTTCGTCTTACTCTCTTCAGGCTGAGGTAAAATTGGAAGGTCAATAAAAGCATTTAGGGTATAGTTACTATTATTAAACTTTCCATTGGATGTTATTTTAAACAGCTTACCCGCAGGGCCGAAATGGTAACCTGCTTTTAAAAAAAGTTCAGTTCTTTGTTGAAACATACTTGAGTCAAAATCAAGTGTTTCGGTGCAGAGGCGTTTAAAGTCTTGAAAACTATTTAGTGGAGTAGGGTCAACTTCAAGCTCCTCATTTCCATCGCGTTGAAGAAAGAAGTCATTTACTTGCTCATCTGTTAGTTCCGGAAATATTAGTCTTAAGTGTTTTTCATTTATTTCGTTAATTGGGATAATCGCAGCGGCATAAACTGACAATCGGTCGATCACTAGATTCACTATTTCATCATCCCAGCCTGCTAATTGGTAAAGTTCACTGATATGCTCAAGAGGTGCATGTTTAGGATCAATATCTTTTTCTGAATATAAAATTTCAATATCAGTTTTTTGGTCATCTTTGAAAAGCTCATTTCTTGACACATAATACTTGAGCTCTTTAATTAACATTACTGGGTCAAGATCGGAGTAGTTTGATGCAAATTCTTCATCTTCCTCAATTTTTTGTTGTAATCTTTCACTCAGCAACTCAACAAAGGCTTGCTCATTGTTAATCAAGTTTTCTTTTTGATCATTTGAGGATTTGTTGTCTTTCTTTTCCGAATTATCATCCTCATCATCTTGGGGATCTTCGTCTTTATCTTCATCACGCCTATCTTCATCCTGGTCTTTACTCTCTTTGATAAATGGAACACTTAAATTATTTGGATTTAAAAAATTTGAAATTGATTTAACCTCTACCATTACTTCTCCATTCATATATGTGTTGTCAGAGAACTCTTTTAGAAGGGTTTTTTGAATCAGGTTCAGGTTGTCTATATTGACGGGGAGAGGGAAAATAAAGGGTTGGGTAATCAGACCTTCTATTTTCTCTGGAGAGACGACTGACTTGAGACTTTCATTTTTTTCGAGCATATTAAATGCCTCTTGATACATCTTGAGCTTACTTCTAGCGAAATTTAAGCCGGACTCGGCATTAAGCCTCGCTTGAAAAGAGTCTTGTTCGTTGTAGACTTTGATCTTATTGATTGAGGTGTTGTAGGTGAAAGTGGCGAGTAAAAAAGTAAGAAGAGCAATACTGCTCATTACCAGAAGTAATCCGACTCCATTTTGATTTCTGACAAGACTTATATATTTCATCTAATTGTCTTCCTCAATGATTTGATCTTCTTCAGGAATATTGAAACCATTTCGATTCGTCGATTTAGAAGAATTTGTTTTTCCTTTTTTCGCGAGCATTTTCTTTTTAAGGTCTTCTATAGGGTCAAAGTCAGGCCAGAGAATTCGATAAGTCTTAACTTCAGTGTTTTCATTTCCATTAATGTCTCTCCAAATCAGTTGAAACTTGAGAGATTTTCCCAAGTACTTCGCATCCTCTGATATTGTGTCTGACCATTCTTGTTTCTTTTCGTCCCAAAAGAAAATTTCAATTTTTAATATATTAGTTAAAAGAGGAAAGGCTGGAGTATTGCCCCAATCGAGCTCAGAGGTAAATATGTTCTCACCAATTTCTTGTCGATAAAGTATCTTTAACTCAGAGTCATCTGGATTTGTCGCGATAAAGTAACGAACCCAGCTAAAAGTTGATTCCTTTTCATCTTCGTATTTTCGCCTGTGCCCAGATGAAAAGAAGATAATTTCAGCATTTTTTTCATAAAAAATGGCCGGGATTGGGTGGCCATCCTCTGTGGTTCCATCATACAGGTTATGTTCTTTATACTTTTGGTTAATGGGAAGCTTGTCAGCTTCTTTGTAATAGTCGTTATTGTCTTGCTCATTCTCTGCTATACCCATTGGCGGAGAAAAGTAAAGTGGACTATAGATACTCGAGAAGTCACGTTCAAATTTTTTTAGAGCACTAACGATTTGAACAAACTCTTCGTCTTCAATAGTCACTTTTTCGGCCGTATCTGTGGACTGAGAAACAATTTGAAAAACACCAAGGGCCATAAAACTCAGAATTGCAATGGCAATTAAAATTTCAATTAGGGTAAAGCCTTGATTATTTTGAATAGAGTCCCTCATTAGAAACCCTCAAGCTTTACTTTTGCATTTGGATTCATGAGCCACGCTGTAGCCTCCATTTGTTGTTTTGTCTCTTTATGTCTTACGGTTACCCTCATTTGCCATAACAATTCTTTCAAATTTTTACTCACATTTTCTAAAACTTTCGTCTGAACTGTTTCTTGGGCGTTGTTAGTGGATTCATCTCCTTCACTTTTGCTTAATTGCGAGAGGTCAGGCAATTGAAATTCAAACCATTCTATTTTTGTTTCAAAGTTCTCAAAATCCTCAATTGTTTTGTAATCATTTTCGGTTGTGATAAGTAAGCCTGGTGTAAACTCAGGTGGGTTGATGATTATTTCATTGACCTCTTTTTCAAGTAAGTTTTTTAGTTGGTATTCAAATCTCATATTTGATGAATCTGCTAGATTATTCCCTTGGCTGACAACAAATGCGGTGACAAACATTGAAAAAACTGTCATTGCGATCATGATTTCTAATAAGGTAAATCCATTATTGCTTAACTTTCCCGCTCTCATTTAAGGTAGTCCTCGAACATGGTGAGCATCGTATTATATTTTACATCATCAACTTCATCGTATTCATTAAATTCTAATTTTTGATAGATTTTTTCAATATCAGTCATAAAAGGAGAAACCACGATGGCGATGATCTCTTCATCTGAAGCCATGAAGATGATGACGGCGTCTTTTTCTCCGCTAGGATAAAAATGAACGCTTGGGTAAAAGTCAAAAATAATTTTTTTATCCTCAAGCACGCCAATACCGAGTACTTGAATGCTCTCATCTATCTTTAAGTTAGCTTCGTCTATATCAGTTATAGGGAGAAAGTTCCGGTCAAGTTTTTTAAGTTCTTCTTCAATTTCTAAAATTTGGCTTTCGGTTAAATTATCTTTTTCAGGAACTTTTTTTGCTGGAAGAACAAAGTTCTCATCAGGGCCATACTCAATAGAAAAACCTTGAGGTGGTTCTTCAAGTTTAAATTTTAAACGAATAACTTTATTTCTTAGAGGAGCTTCATCACTCGCATAGTTTATTGCACGTTCAATCTTTTTTGATTCACTTTCTAGGAGTTGCCTGGACGTGAAATTATAATTAAGCGCAAAAGAAAATACTAAGCTCATTAGAGCTAGTGCAATTAAAATTTCAATGAGGGTAAAACCTAAATTTGAAAAAAGAGGGTTTTTAGTCCTTTTTTTCATATAGGTAGATGTCTGCATCTTTTTCCTCGCCACCTTCTTCTCTGTCTTGGCCTAAAGAAAACATGTTAAACTTTCTACCGTCTGATTCGTAAATAAAATCTTCATCCCAAGGGTCTTTTGGCAATCGTCCACCTTCGATATACCCGCCTGGATTGTAGCGCTTGCACTCTTTTCCACCGGCCGGCTTTTCAATTAGTGCCTCTAACCCTTGCTCTGTTGAAGGGTAAGATCCACAATGACGACGGTATTCTTTTAGTCGGTCTGCCAAAGAAGACATTTGAATTTTGGTCGACTCAACTTGACCTTCATGTAATTGGTCAAATATTTTTCCGGCAACAAAAGTACCAGCGCCAGCGAGAAGCGCTAGGGCGATTAGAATTTCGATAAGGGAGAAGCCTTTTTGACCCGCAATTGTTTTAACACTATTTTTTGTAGAGTTCGATTCCATTTGAGCTCCTATGAGGTAAATTTTTTATAATTATAAATTAACAAAAAATAATCATTCGGTACAGCGTTATCTCATTGAATTAATTTCCATCAGAGGTGCGATAACAGAGAAAACAATAAAGCCAACAGCAAGGCCCATAAAAATCATCATAATTGGTTCAAGAGTTGAAGTAAGACCAGAGAGCTTACTTTCAACTTGATCTTGATAATTTTCAGCAATAATCTCAAGCATTGGCTCTAATTCTCCTGACTTCTCTCCAAGACTAATCATATGAGTAACCATGCTTGGAAATAACTGAGATTTTGCAAGAGGCCCAGCAAGGGATGCTCCTTCGCTTATACTTATTTTTGCATCTTCTACTGCATTTTGCATATGGACGTTGCCAATCAAGTTCTTGACAATTTTTAGGGATACTAAAATAGGAACTCCTGAATTGAGGAGTGTTGCTAAAGTTGAGCAAAAACGACTGACGTTAATCATCATTACCAGCTCGCCAGATAGAGGAAGCTTGAGTTGGAGTCGATGCCAGATTGATTTACCTTTCAATGTATTTGTATATTTAATAAAGGCTATCCACATAAAAATGATAGCGACAATTAATGCCGGCCAATAGTTTCTAACTAAATCTGATATCCAAATACTAATTTGAGTTTGGATTGGAAGTTCTTTTCTCATCGACACAAATATCTTTGTGATTTTTGGGATAACAAAAGCAAAAATTATTCCCATCATGACTGAACCAAATACCACCATGATAATGGGGTAGGTCATTGCCCCTTTTATTTTATTTTTTAGCTTCACTCTGGCTTCGGTAAAATCAGCAAGTCGATTAAGAACCACGTCGAGTGTCCCTGAACTTTCGCCTGCTTCAACCATGTTAATATAAACATTATCAAATACTTTTGGATAATCACCGAGGGCATTTGCGAGGGAGGAGCCTTCATTAACTTTTTGTCTTACTTCTGCTAGGATAATTTTTAATTTCGGGTTATCTGATTGATCGACAAGCGCTTCAAGAGCCTCGACAATTTGAATGCGTGCTTTAATCAACGTTGAGAGTTGCCTCGTCATCATAGAAAGATCATTAATGCTGACGTTATTTCCAAATGAGAATGATACGTTTGATTTTTGGCCAGACTTTTCTTCTTTTATATTAACGAGCATGATTCCGAGTGATCGAATTTTTTGCTTGGCCTGTACGACGCTTTCACCCTTTATTGATGCCTTTACCTCTTTGCCTGAAGAATCAATTCCTTTGTATTTATAAATAGGCATCGGTTAAATCCTTTTTGAAATTCATTAACTTATTCCAACATATCTTCTTCATCTTCATTAACGACTCTCATCATTTCTTCAATTGATGTTATGCCGTCAAGGACTTTGTTGATGGCCGCTTGTCTAAGCGGGATCATGCCTTGAGAGATGGCAACTTTCTTTAGCTGATTACTGTCTGCTTTAGCAAGAATGAGGGGGCGAACTTCGTCAGAAATAACGAGAAGTTCTCCAATGCTTGTTCTACCTGCATATCCTCTAAAATTACACTTTGGACAGCCTTCTGCACGATAAACTGTAATTCCTGTTGGAATTTCCTTTAAGTCGATAGCCTCTAGTTCAGCGTCATCAGGAGAGTAGGGAACTTTACATTCGCTGCATAGTGTTTGCATTAATCTCTGAGCGAGAACTCCAACAAGAGAGGAGGCAATTAAGAATGGTTGTACGCCCATGTCAATAAGTCTGTTTGGCGCGGAAGATGCATCATTCGTGTGAATTGTTGATAAGACAAAGTGACCGGTTAACGATGCTTCTACTGCCATCGACGCCGTTTCGCCATCACGAGTTTCACCAACCATCACGACGTCAGGGTCTTGACGAACGATAGAGCGCAATGCTCGGGCAAACGTTAAATCAATTTTCGCATTAGTTTGAATTTGAGATACTCCTGGTATTTCATATTCAACTGGATCCTCAACAGTGATGATCATTTTATCAGGTGAATTTATTCGATCGATGACTGCAAATAGAGTTGTCGTTTTTCCTGAACCGGTTGGGCCGCAGACGTATAGAATGCCATGCTTTCTCTTACTTAGCTCATCTAGCTGATCGAGGGTTTTACCTTTATAACCTAGTTGCTCTAACCTTAGAACTTTCCCTGATTTCTCTAAAACCCTCATAACAATTCGCTCTCCATTTTGAATAGGGACAGTTGAGAGCCTTATGTCAATATCTTTACCCGCCATTTTAATTTTAATTCTTCCATCTTGGGGGAGTCTCTTCTCGGCAATATCCAGTTTGGCCATGACTTTGATACGTGATGACACGGCAGCTTGAGTTTTTAGGGGTTGCCGTAGAATTTCAGTCATAATTCCATTAATCCGAAAACGGTACATGACCTCTTTTTCATATGGCTCTATGTGTATATCTGAAGCACCTTCTTTAACGGCCCTAAATATAATACTATTAACAAATCGAATAACAGGGGCTTCATCAGCTCCTGCATCTAAAATATCGATAGGGCCATCTAAATCCAAATTTTCATCGAATTCATCTTCCAGACTGTCGACAAGGTTACGATTTGCTTTTTCATAAACTTTATTAATGGCATCTGCAACGCGCAAAGGAGAAGAGACAGAAACGATAACTTTTTTTCTGAACAACTCTTGAATATCGTTTAGGGTGTCAAAATTAAACGGGTCAGTCATGACTACGTAAACTTCTTCTCCTGTAATTTTCGTTGGTAGAATTTCGTGGTGTTTGGCGTAGTTGATTGGAAGGTCAACTGTGATATTTGGGTCAATTGCGTCTACGTTAATTTCTTTTAAGTAAGGAATGGCAACTTGGTTGCATACGACTCTAATTATATCATGTGGATGGATATAATTTTTTTTCAGTAATATCTCTCCAATTAATAAATCAGATTCTTTTTGAATTTCTAGTGCTTCTTTTAATTGAGTTTCTGTCAGTGAGGTATGCTTGAGAAGTAGCTCTCCAATTTTCTCTTTTTGTCGCTCAACTTTAATGAGCATTTGTTCGCTTATTTTCACCGCAATGTCCTCTTATTTCTTTTTAACACCTGACTTTCTCACTTTTACTTTTTGTGCAATTTGTGAGTAGTTTGGTGGTGATAATTTATTTTTATTTTTCTCATTCTTAGCACTTTCAAACTCTTCTTCAAGAGAGAATTCTTCATCTAGTTCATCAAACTCTTTAAACTCATCTTTTTGTTGAATAGTTTGTTCATCAGTTTTGATATTTTCTACTTTATTATCCTCCTCAACATTATTGGGAGTTTCATCGACTGATTCAAAGTTACTCTCTGCTGAGCCTTCTGCTGTGTTCTGTCTTTTTATTGTTTGTGATGCCTTAAATTGGTTTGTATCAACGAGACTTCCTTTTTCTTGTAGGCTGGCTTTTTGGTACAACTGACTTGCTGATGCACCGAATGGATCATCACTTAGTTCGGTGTAGCCCATGTGTTTTGCGCGTTGATTAAGGTTCGTTTTAATTCTGGCGCCTATTGATTTTTGATAAGAATCCATGATCTGAGGGGTTAGAAAAAAGAGAAGGTTTACCTTGGACGTCTTCTTCGATCTATTTTTAAATAACCAGCCGAGTAGGGGAATATCTCCAAGCAGTGGTACTTTAGAAATACTTTCTGTCGTCTGATCCCTCATTAGACCACCCATCGCAATTGTATCTCTATCCCTAACAACAACAGTTGTGATGGCCGCTCTGTTAGTTGTGGCCAAGCCTCCTGCAGCTGATTGAGTGGCTTCAACTCTAAACTCCTCTATTTTTTGGTCAATTTTTAGTTTAACAAATCTTGTCACTTTATTAATTTGAGGGGTAATTTTTAAAGAGAGCCCTGCTTTTTGTTGCCTTACTGATACTTGTGTTTGGTTATTTGCAATAGTTTGCTCTTGTACGGGAACAGACTCACCAACTTCAAAGCTTGCTTCTGTATTATCTAGTGCAAGAATTTGTGGTGTGGCGAGAACATTTGTTGCAGAATTGTCTGCAATCGCAGTAATTAAGCCTGAGATATTATCAACTTTAACAGTACTCCCACCAACGTTTAACTCAACTTCTTTACCAGTTCCACCACCAATAAATAATCCGCCGAGAGAGGTAATATTGTTACTCAAAACGTTAATAAGGTCTTGTCCGCCAGTTCCTCCGGTAAAACCAGCTTTCTCGAGGTCTCCAGTACCATATGCACCAACTAAACTAACGCCAAAACCGTTTCCTTTTGAAATTTGAGTTTCCATGATCATTCCTTCGACGTACACTTGGTCTCTAGGGATGTCTAACTTTTCAATAACGCTTTTTACCGTTAGCCAGTCAGTAGGTGATGCGGTGACAACAAGAGCATTATTTTCTTTATCCGAAGTAATTTTTACATCAGAATTAA
>JAURQB010000215.1 GCA_030836365.1 Bdellovibrionota bacterium
CCAAGGTGTTCTTGAGCTGCTTTTCTCATCGCATGATTAATGTCACCAACAGATGCTTCCTTACTCAAGGTAACAGTTAAATCAACCATTGAAACATTTGGAGTTGGAACACGAACAGCGTAGCCATCAAGCTTTCCTTTTAACTCAGGGATAACAAGGGCGATTGATTTTGCCGCACCTGTTGAAGTTGGAATGATTGATGTCGCTGCAGCACGAGCACGTCTGAGGTCACTATGAGAGTGGTCAAGTAAACGTTGATCAGAAGTGTAGGCATGAACAGTTGTCATAAATCCATTTTTAATTCCAAAAGTATCATGAAGAACTTTTGCTACTGGTGCTAAACAGTTTGTTGTACAGCTCGCGTTTGAAACGATGTTGTGCTCACTTGCATTATATTCATTGTGGTTTATGCCCATAACAATCGTTTTATCGATGTCGCCACCAGGTGCGCAAAGAACAACTTTTTTTACTGTGCCTTGAATGTGTTTTCCCAGGTCTTCTCTGTCTTTGAATTTTCCGGTCGCATCGATAACGATATCAACGTTAAACTCTGACCAGTTTATTTTTGCTGGGTCTCGTTCTGCGAAAAATCTAATTTGGTGGTTATCGATTTGAAGAAAATCACCCTCCAATGCAACTTTGTGAGGAAGCGTATTATGAACGGAGTCATATTTAATCAGGTGCGTGTACGTTTTTGGATCTCCAGGGTTATTAATCGCAACGAGTTCGATCATATCAGAAGGAGAGGTGACCATTTGTCTGATAAGAGTACGACCAATTCTTCCAACGCCATTAATTCCGACTTTTATTTTTGACATAATAAATGCTCCCGATTGAGAAAAAAATTTGTGTCATAATGGCATATTATTCAGTAGTTGAATACACTTGTTTGTAAGAAAAAGAGGCTTTTTAACTAGACGTGAGCTTGTTAATGGCCAAAAAAGCAATTCGTTGCGTTGGTCTCGATTTGCTCTAGGCATTGATTAATCGAAAGCTGCTTGATTTCTGCGATTTTCTCAACGACGAGAGGGATATAAGTCGAGTCATTTTGACGCCCTCGAAAAGGGTGAGGAGTCAAAAATGGGGCGTCCGTTTCCGCTAAAATTTGGTTTATTGGGGTCTGTGCTACGGCTTCTCGAACAAGGTCAGCATTTTTAAAAGTGATCATTCCGTTAAAGCCAAGAAAAAATCCGAGCTCAGACGCCAATTTTCCAAGCTCAAGGCCGGAGGAGAAGCTATGAACTACGCCCTTTCTCTGCATTTTTGGAGCGTACTCTTTTAAAATAGTGGCCATGTCGTCGTCAGCATCTCTAGTGTGGATAACAACCGGTAGGTTAAGCTCAACGGCGAGCTCTTAATATTGCTTAAAAACGTTGATTTGAGTTTCTCGGGGGGAGAAATCGTAGTAATAATCAAGCCCAATTTCACCAACCGCAACCAGATGCGTGGGATCTGTTTTGGCGACTTCACGAATATAGTCCAGGTCAGCCGGCCCAAAGCCTTTGGCCTCGTGAGGGTGAGTGCCTAGGGTGAAATATGTTTTCTCATACCTTGATTGAATTTCACGAACGCGATCAAAGTTTTTATTGGAGGTTGCGATCGTTATCAGTCTCGATAAACCAATAGAGTCTAATTTCGCCCTCAACTCATCAAGGTTTATTTCTTTAAGCATGTCCAAGTGGCAATGAGTTTCTGTTATTGGGGAAATTAGCTTTCCATTCTCACTGATTGCGGATTGCTCTAAGTATTCATCAATTGTTTTTGGCTTTTTACTCATCGGTGCGCTCGGTTAACTTATTTTTTAGATTGAGCTAGCACCTCATCCATTAACATGTAAAGCTGATTAAGTGGAAGAGCTCCTTCAATTTTGACGTTGTTAAGAAAAAATGTCGGTGTTGATTTGACTAAATAATCATTACCCTGAGAGACAATTTTTGTTACTTGTTTTCTGGTTTCAGGATCATTGTAGCAATCAGTAACCCCATATTCTTTGGCCTGTGCTTCAATCCATTCATCAGATAAATCACCTTGGTTATCAAAGATAAGATCATGAGTTTCAAGAAATTTGTCTCGTGTGCAGTAAGTAAAGTACGCCGCCTTACACGCAAGAGGATGCAAGTTACGAGTCATTTTGGAATTACATGCAGGGTCCAGCGGGTAGAAAAAGTAATCAATATTTAGATTTTCTTTATAGCGCTTCATTAATGGGTGAACCATTTTAGACAGGGCTTTGCAGGCAGGACATTGAAAGTCACTGAAGATGATCATTTGAATTGGAGCGTCTTTAAAGCTTGCGCCATTTCTGGTGATAAAAAAGTCCGGCTTATACACAGGATCCTCGCTTCGGGCGAGAGAGTTATATTGTTTAATAAGACTATCTTTAATCGATGCTTGGTCCTTTTGTTTACCGGCATAAACAAAATGGCCGATGGTAATGGCCATTAAAAAAATAATTGAAATACTGGCAAATGAGGGTAAATGAAAAGATCGATCATTTGTATTTTTATAGAATAAAAAAAGTGTTGCACCACTGAGTACATAGTAAACGGTACAAAACGGACAAAGAGTGCCAAGAGCGACTAAGGAATAGATGAAAAGAGCGAGGCATCCAATAAAATTAATCGCACCAAAAGCCAGTATACTCGAGTCAGCTATAATTGTTGTGGTGACGCCGAGGAGAAAAACAAAACCCGTAATTAAACCAAGAAGAGAAATAGGGGCGCCGAAAATATTAGATAGAGGAGAGTTTGTGGCCGCGTCGCAATTTAAAAAACTACTTATGTCACAGAGGCCTCCAGCTCCGATACCCTGTGGGAAGTGAACGTGATAAAAATGTTGGGTTAGATAAATGGAAACTCCAACCATGGCAAGGGCCAAAAATCCTGTTATAAATTTAATATTAAAACTTGATTGCTCAAATCTTTCGTTCACGGAAAAATCCTTCGTTATAAATTAATTAATAAAATGGTAGCGGATATTATCTTTTTTGAAAAATAGTAAAATTGCGCTTTGTTGTTTTATTGCGTCTATAGCTATGCCAATGTGATTGGCATAATGTGCACTCAGTGGACATTTTTAAGTTTGCGTCTGGAAAATGCTCATTAAGCTGGTCTTGAACAAGAGACTTAATGCTGAAGGTTTGTTTGTTTTTTTGGTTCTTAAAATATTCTTTCGACTCCGGAAATTCTTGATGAAAGTCTTCGCTTACTTCAAAGCAGTTATCGCAAATGGAAGGCCCAGTAATAATAGTGTGAGGATTTACCGCCTTAATTTTTTCATCAAGATGAATCAAGGATTGAATTCCTCGCCAACCAGCATGAACAAGTGCCGCTTCTTTTTCACCTTGATAATAAATGGGGGTGCAGTCAGCTGTTCTAATCGCAATAGAAAATTCTGTTTCTAGCGGAAAAATGATTCCATCTTCACCTTTGGGGTTCTCTCCGCAGGTCGCGGGGGTGCATATCGTTGCGGAGTGAGTCTGATTAAGCTCAAGAAGTTGAGTTTTTAGTCTTTCGTTTTGACAAGAGACTAAGCACAGCTTGTCTTCGTATAGGGTTATGGAGTTCATTTAAACTAATAACTCTCTTCTGGTTTCTCTTTTAGGTTTTGAAGAAGCTCAAGCATGTCAGAAAAATACGTTGGCGCCTCTTGCTCAAAAAGAAGTTCTTCTTTGGTCACTGGGTGAATAAAGCCAAGTGTTCTTGCGTGAAGTAACGGGTGAGGATACTCATTAACTTCTGCAAACGGTAGCTGCTTTTTTAAGCGCATTAAGTCTTGTGCTGGATTTCCGTAAAGAGGATCGAGCATAATGGGAACTTTCACCAAGGTATTTAGGTGCACTCGAATTTGGTGAGTGCGTCCTGTTTCAAGCGTGCACTCGACATGGTGAAAAGGTCCATAGCTTGCCAGGCGCTTATAATGGGTAATGGCGTGCCTTCCGTTTCGAACATTGGCGGCCATTTTGAGCCTATTTTGGGGGTGGCGCCCGATTGAGGATTCAATCGTGCCATGAATCGGAATTGATTTTCCCACACAGATCGCCTCATACTTCCGAGTGATGTCATGTTCAGCAAACAAGGCAGAGAGGCCATCAAAAGCTTCCTGGGTTTTTGCCGTAACCATCAAGCCTGTCGTGCCCTTGTCCAGTCGGTGGACAATTCCAGGGCGCAACATGTTACCAACACCTTGAATTTTTGAAAAGTGAAAGAGAAGAGCATTTACCAAGGTACCCGTGTAGTTTCCGGGGGCGGGGTGAACCACTAGTCCAGCGGGTTTATTAATAATAATGAGATGATCATCTTCAAAAACAATTTCGAGAGGAATATCTTCGGCCACGGCGTCCATCGGTTCAACTGGCGGGACTTTGATTTGAATTGTTGTTCCTAGTTTTGGTAGCTTTTTTAGTTCAATTTTTTCAGCGCAGGTGACCAAGCCTTTTTTAAATAAGTCTTTAAGAGTCGTTCGCGAAATGTCTTCATAGTGGTGGGACAAACACTGGTCTAGTCGTTTGAAGGACTGAACGTCTTCTTCCGAGATAATCAACTCTCGTAATTCAAATTCACTCATAAATTGCCTGCTGCTTAGTTAAACGTTTTCTTGCTTCTTCTTTAACTGATGCATATAGGATGAGGCAACTAATTCTGGATTTAATTTAAGACATTTAGCATATTGATACACAAAACCTCTTACATAGACCGTTGCCGGCAAAGGATCTGTGTTTTCTGCTTCAATATTTTTGATGTTTGTTTTAGAAATCCGAGTCATTTCAGACATTTTTTCAACCGAGACCTTTTTGTACTCTCTTATCTCTTTTAAGAACTCACCGCTAAACAATGTCGCGTCTCTGATATTTTTCTCAAAGGTTTCATCAATATCAAAGTCAAGTTGGTATTTGTTGTTTTCAATTAGCTTTTTAATCGATTGTTTTTCGAAACCGTCTGGAGCGGGTTTTGCTTTAATTGTTTCAGTAGCAGGAGCTTGTTCAGTTCTTATCGTAAAACCCTCCGGGCGGTTAAAATTTTTTGAATTTGGGTCAAGTGAATCAAGATTATTGATTCCGTTTTCCTGTCGGTCATAGGCTTGTCTGGTATCGGCGTTGCTCAGAATACGAAATGCCTCTTCAATTTGGCTCAGAGTATCCTCTCTTTCATTACCGCTTACCATTCCATAGAGCGCCGGATTTTCTTCTGAGTAAGTGCTTTTTGCGCGTGCGTAAGATTCCTTAATCTCATCGATGGTTGCGTCTTTATTTAGGTCGAGTATTTCATAAAAAGATTTTTTTGAATTGGCCTGATTAAACATTCAACATCTACCTGGTTAATTAGTTAATTTATTAACGATATTTTCAAAATTACTTGTAAGGATTGAATTTGGAAATTCTGTGAGTAGTGGCTTTCTTTTTTTCACTGATTGCCAAACTGACTGATCATAGTCGAGGTAGCCAATGTAATCGAGATTAAACCCAAAATATTTTTTACAAATAAGTTTCATCGAAAAACCAATATCAATATCAGATTGAGTTCTTACTTGGTTGATAATGAGCTTAGGGGCGAAGTCGTTTATTTCGCGTGCGAGAATTTTTTGAATATGAGGGTTGGTCTGAGCAAGTTTTTGTAATGCATCCGCAGGTGAAATGTTTTCATTCATTTTAGCATTCATGGCACGATCAATAAGATGATTAACCTCAATCAATTCTTCGCAAAGTTTTAATTTGCGATGAAAAACGGATTTAATAAACCTATACGTATTTTCAATAGCTGTTGGCTCTGGAAGTGTCGTCATAATGCCTTTGTCGGCCGCAATAAAGAAATCCAGAGTGTTTAATGTTGTCCCTGCGCCAAGATCAAGAATAATATAATCCGCATCAATTTCTTCGAGGTGGTTCAGAATTTTTGCCTTCTGCATTTGCTTCATATTGGCCATGCCAAATTCATCTTGAGCGCCACTAATAATGCTGAGATTTTTAATTGGTGTTGGTGTTAAGAGGTCTTGAAAGTGAGAAACTTTTCGATTGAGAAAATCACTTAAAGAGGCTTCGGGAATGTTGGTTCCCAAACAAGTGTGAAGGTTCGCTCCACCCAAGTCCAAGTCGATACTAACGACTCTTTTTCCCATTAGAGCAAGGCATATAGAAATATTCGCGGTTGTGAGGCTTTTTCCCACACCACCCTTTCCGCCACCAATGGCCCAAATTTCTTTTTTGGGTGCCGCAAATAGCTTATGGTTGAATGCTTGATTTTCATCGTCTTCGGCGTAAATATTCGCCAATGTTGAGCTCATTTTTTTCTCCTTCCCATCCATGGGATTGGCAAAGAATATTATAAATAAATATTATTAAAATTGTAAGTATTTAAAATTCCGTATAGAATTAGTCGGTTTTTAGTGAAAATTATTCGGTTTTATGGACATTGATGCTGATTGTGAGTATCAATGCAAAAAAATAAACGGAGTCAGACAATGGATGTAAATTCATATACTTCTACTAATACAACGTTGCAAAAACGATCCGACATGCATCTTTTAAGAAAGTTTTGGCATGTAGGTACAGGCCTTGCAGGGTTTGTTGCTTATGGGGCTACTAATTTTTCCCTGGATCAGGTTGGCAGAGGACTCGTATTTTTTGCCGTACTTGCCCTGATTTTCGAGAGCTTTAGATTGAAAAACCCTGGATTAAATCGAATAGTTTTATCTGTTATGGGACCGTTTATGCGTGATTGCGAAAAAAACCGAGTGAGTGGTTTGCCATTTTATGCACTTGGTGTGGGAGTGGCGCTGACATTTTTTCATCAACCACTGGCGCTACTTGCGGTGCTGTTTCTTATTTTTGCTGACCCGATTTCATCTATTGCAGGTTTACGTTATGGGAAAAGAAAAATTCTTCCGAATAAATCAGTGGAAGGCTGTCTCGCAGGATTTATCACCTGTGCAGTTTTGACTTACGTTTTTACTTCTTTATCAGTGATGCCTTTTATTCCGGAATGGAAATTGGTGACTTTTTCAATTCTAGGTGGCTTTGTTGGAATGTTTTCAGAAATGGCGTCTGTGTATAACTTAGATGATAATTTCACCGTACCAGTTTTTTCAAGTATTGGGCTTTCCATTATTAATTCTTTTCTTATCATTTTCTAGGAGTTTAAATAGTTGGGTGCACTTAAGCACTCTATTCGCTATAACTTAATTAAGGTGTGTCTATGGAAGGCGAAAAATCTTTATTAATGAAGCTTCGTCCCTATGCGGCCCAAAAGGTTTGGGGAGGGGAGTTTCTTAAAAAACAGAAAAATATCACCTCCCAATCTGCAGTCGGTGAAACGCTGGAGATATCCACGTTAGCGGGGCAAAATTCTACTTATAAAAATCAGCATTTATCTGAAATAACGGGCGAGCTATCTTACTTGGTTAAACTGATTGAGACGACGGATAATTTATCCGTGCAAGTTCATCCTGGTAATGAATACGCGTTGCAAGTTGAAAATAGTAAAGGCAAGTCTGAATGCTGGCTTATTTTAGATGCACAGGATGGGGCAGGTATTTATCTTGGGTTTAGGCCGGGAGTATCTAAAGAGGTATTTCAAACCGCGATTGAAAAAGGTGAAGCGGTCAATGAATTGTTAAACTTTTATCCTGTAAAGCGCGGAGATTTCTTTTTTGTTTCTGCCGGAGCAATTCATGCTATCGGCGCGGGCGTCATGTTGGCGGAGGTTCAACAAAACTGCGGTGTTACTTACCGCATATGGGACTGGAATAGACTGGGATTGAATGGAAAGCCCAGAGAGCTTCACGTAAAAAAGGCAATGGACGTAACGGATTTTAGCGAAGAGCGAAATATAAAAGAATATTTTCAGTTCAAAGAAAATGTTTTTGACCATGGTGATGTCTTACTTGCAAAACATGAGGATTTTAATTTTAGCATTTTAATGGAAGAAAAAACGATTTCTCTTCAGAGCGCAAGACCAAATGGGTTTATTAATTTTTCGACGAGTCCGGTTAAATTAATAAACGGGAATGTTGAAATTGAATTAAAATATTTAGAGAGTGGAATTGCACTTACTGGTAGTGATGAGCTTTCTATTTCTGGTAAAGAAATTATTCTCGGGCAAGTGTACTAGTTTTCTACTCAAAGGATTGAGTAATTTACGAACAGGAAGTTTAAATGGCCAAAATATTTTCTCCTTTTGATCAAAAAGAAATTAATGACGTGCAATTAATTAGTGCCGATGAATCAGAGGCAATTTTTTTAAATGCCAATCAAGCGCAGAAAAAATGGCAAGCGAGTACCAAAGAAAACCGACTCGAAATCCTAGAAAAATTTTGTGATTACTTATTAAAAAATAAAGATCATGTCGGTGAACAAATTACCATGTACATGGGACGCCCCATTCGTTTTAGCGCAAAGGAAGTAGAAACAGCTGTTGCGAGAGCAAAGGAAGTGATGGAGGTTTTTAAGCGCCTTGAGTTCACGCAAAAAATAGATGAGCAACGTGAGATTCATCAACTACCTCTGGGAAATATCCTCGTATTTGGAGCATGGAACTATCCCGTTTTAACGGCGATTAACTCAATTGTGCCAGCAATACTCGCTGGGAACTCCGTTTGCTTTAGGCCAAGTCTTCAAACCTTTTTTATGGGTGATGTTTTTAAAAAAGCTTTTGATGCCTCCAGACTTCCAGAGTTTATTTTTCAAGTGTGTCCATTTTCTCATGAGGCAACGGAGCAGGTTGTGCAGTCTAAAAAAATACAATCAATTGTATATACCGGATCTACAGACGGAGGGCGAAAAATTCATCGATGGAGTGGAGGCAATTTTATTCCAGTGACAATGGAGCTTGGAGGAAAAGATGCGGCGTACATTAGGGCCGATGCCGATGTTGAAAATGCTGCGGTAAATGTCGCTGATGGAGCTTTTTTTAATAGTGGGCAATCTTGCTGTGGAGTCGAGAGAGTATTTGTTCACGAGTCTATTTATCAGGATGTGCTAAACGTTCTTATTCGAGAGGCAAAGTCTCTTTGCCTTGGGGATCCGAAAAATGAAAACACGACGCTTGGCCCGATGGCCAAAGAAAGCGCGGTAACTTTTTTAAAAAATCAACTGGCCCAGGCCAAAAAGGATGGTGCGATTACTCATTTGGATGAATTAGGGGAGTTGAATCCGTTCGGCCAATTTATTCGGCCTGAAATCATCACTAATGTCGAAATCAACTCCGCGATCCAACAAGAAGAAACGTTTGGGCCTTTTGTAACGGTTGTGCCGGTTCAATCAGACGAAGAAGCAATTGAGATGATGAACAATTCAAGCTTTGGTTTAACGGCCTCTATTTGGACATTGGATAATGATGCTGCGCACTCTTTTGCCATGAAGCTTGAAGTTGGTGTGGTTTTGATCAATCGCTGTGATTTTGTGGATCCAAAGCTTCCTTGGCGGGGAGAAAAAGAGACGGGAATGGGCCAAGCATTAGGGCCTGATTGTTTTTATAGCTACTTAAAACCTCGCTCCTTATTTCAAAATTAAAAAAGAGGAGTTTTCAAGTTAGATTAATTGACGAGTAATGCTCCCCGCTATACATTCTCCCAAATTTTTAGGAGAGCGTTCTTGTGAAATTACTACTTATTTTAAGTCTATTTGTTTCTTTTCAATCATTCGGAAAAACTTATGTGATTGCGTCTGAGCAATTAGGTTGCCAAGAAATTCTTGAAGTTGTTTCCGTTGGCCCACTATCTCGTTATGAAAAATATTTAAAAGTAAGGGGAAACCTTGGGGAAGATATTATAGATGAGAATGTAAAACAATTAATAAA